>NZ_JBNNVU010000075.1:0-26816 GCF_050280705.1 Pseudomonas sp. NPDC089530
CTCAACTTCGGCGAAAGCACCCTCGACCATGAATTGCGCATGCACGTGCGCGAACTGGGCGACCGCAACCCGGTGATCGACGAGGTCACCGAAGCGATCAGCTCAATGTGTTCTTCCTGGCGCTGGGCTTCTTGCTCCATGGCGGCAAAGAGATCGGCGTCGTACTTGGCAATAGTCAAATCACGGCTGAACATGGCGGTCCTCAAGGATCGGGGCAGAAAAGGGGGGCATTCTAACTCAACGGCTTTTAGATGGCATATGAAAGGACATCATGTCGCAGACAAGTGGTGTTCATGAGCCGTCAGCCCTGCACCTTGTAGCCGCTGCCGCAGGCTGCGATCGGCCACGCAGTGGCCGTGCTCTTGAGATCACAGAAGGCCTTCGGCGGCTGGCGGGATCAGTCGAACATGAACAGCGCGTCGTTGCTGAATTGCCCTTCGAAGCTGTTGGCCGGCATCGGCCGGCCGAACAGGTAGCCCTGGACTTCGTCGCAGCCGTGTTCGCGCAGGAAGTCCAGCTGTTCGTGGGTTTCCACACCCTCGGCGATCACCGCCAGGTTCAGGCTGTGGGCCATGGCGATGATGGCTCGGGCGATCTGCGCGTCCTGCTCGCCGGACGGTAGGCCGTCGACGAAGGTGCGGTCGATCTTCAGTACGTCGATGGGGAACTGCTTGAGGTAGTTCAGCGACGAGTAGCCGGTGCCGAAGTCGTCGACCGCGATGCTCAGGCCGAGGTTCTTCAGGCCGTCGAGGATCTGCATCGCCTCGCTGACTTCGCGCATCAGGATACTTTCGGTCAGTTCCAGCTCCAGGCAGGCCGGCGGCAGGCCGGTGTCCTTGAGGATGGTGGCGATCCGCGTCCCCAGTTGGCCATCGGAGAACTGCCGGGCCGAGATGTTCACCGACACCTTCGGCACCCGGACCTTGGCCTGGTGCCAGGCCTTGAGCTGGCGACAGGCTTCGCCGATCACCCAGTCACCGACATCCACCACCAGCCCCAGTTCTTCGAGCACCGGGATGAAGTCCCCCGGCGGTACCAGGCCGCGCCGCGGATGGCGCCAGCGCAACAGCGCTTCGGCACCGGTCAGGCGCTTGCCGTCGCCGCTGAACTGCGGCTGGTAGTAGAGGATGAACTCCTGCTGCTCCAGGGCGTGGCGCAGGTCGCTTTCCAGTTCCAGGCGTTCCAGGGCGCTGGCGTTCATGTCGGCCTGATAGAACTGGAAGTTGTTCTTGCCGCGCTCCTTGGCGTGGTACATCGCGGTGTCGGCGTTTTTCATCAGCTGGCTCAGCTCGTTGCCGTCTTGCGGGCTCAGGGCGATGCCGATACTGGCGGTGACGAAGAACTCGCGGCCTTCGAGCACGAACGGCTTCACCAGGCTGGCGAGAATCTGCTCGGCGACGTGGATCGCCCGGTTCAGGGCGATCTCGCGGCTGGCCCGGGGTTGCAGGAGCAAGGTGAATTCATCGCCGCCCATGCGTGCCACGGTGTCGTCATCGTCGACGCAATCGAGCAGGCGGGTGGCCATGTCCTTGAGCATGCGGTCGCCCGCGGCATGGCCGAGGGAGTCGTTGATCGGCTTGAAACGGTCCAGGTCGAGGAACATCAGCACCACCCAGGACTTCTGCCGCTCCGCCGATTGCAGGGCGGTGTGCAGGCGGTCCTGGAACAGCGTGCGGTTGGGCAGGTGGGTCAGGGCGTCGTAGTAGGCCAGGCGATGGATGCGCTGCTCGCTGGCCTTGCGCTCGCTGATGTCGGTGAAGAAGCACACGTAGCTGGCCAGGTCGCCTTCGTCGTCGAGCACTGCGGTGATGCCGACCCAGGCCGGGTAGTGCTCGCCGTTACGGCGCTTGAGCCAGACCTCACCCTCCCAGGTGCTGTGCTGGTGCAACTGCTTGAGCACGTAGCGCAGGTGGGCTTCCTGCTGTTCGTCGACGGTGAGCATGTTCGGCAGTTGGTCGAGCACCTGGGAGACCGCGTACCCGCTGACCCGGCTGAACGCCTCGTTGGCCTGGACGATATAACCCGCCGGGTCGGTGATCAGGATCGCCGAGGTCGAGTGCTCGAATACCGTGGCCGCCATGCGCAGGTCTTTTTCCGCGCGGCGCTGCTGGCTGATATCGCGGCCGACCCCGAGCACGCCTTCGAAGGCGCCGTGTTCGTCCCACACCAGTACCAGCCGCAATTCGATCGGAATCTTGCGCCCATCGGCCCGCAGGCAGTCGAACAGGAATAGTTGGGTCTGCACCTGACTGCGCAACTGCGCCAGTTGCTCGGGCTTGTCCAGGGCCTTGCCGATCCGTTCCATCAGGGCGTAGATGCCGGTCAGCTGTTGCGGGTTGGCGATGGTCGATTGCCAGCCGTTCTGGAAGATCCACTCGACTTCATAACCCAGTACCGAGAGCACCGAGGGGCTGACATAGTTGAGGGCCATCTTGCTGTTGGTGGAGAAAATCACGTCGCTGATGCTTTCGGCGAGCATGCGATAGCGCCGTTCGCTGTCCCGCAGGGACTCGCTGGCCTCGATCTGGTCGGTGATGTCCTTGGCCACGCCGATGATGCGCGTGACCTGGTCGTACTTGTCCCGCGCCAGGGCCTGTTCGCGGATGTCGAAGCAACGCCATTGGCCGCTGCGGTGGCGAAAGCGCAGATGGCACTGCAGCAATTGCAGGTAGCCGCCGTACCGTTGTTCCTGGCGCAGGCGGTGATACAGGTCGGCGTCTTCCGAGTGCAGGAGGATTTCCCAGAAGTACTCGCCCATCTGGTGCAGTTCGGTCTTGTTGTAGCCGAGGGTCTGGCCCAGGTGGTGGTTGCTGAAGATCATCCGCTGGCTGATGACGTCCTGCACATACAGGTGGTCCGGCACGGTGCGCACCACATCCGACCAGAAACCCTCGCGCTCCAGCAGCGACAGCTCGATGAGCTTGCGGCTGGTGATGTCGCTGATGCTGAGGATCACCGCCCGATAGTCGGCAGGGTCTTCCGGCAGGCGCAGCACCAGCCACAGGTGCTGGTCCTGGCCCTGGGCGTCGCAGAGGCGGATCTCCAGCTCCAGCTGTTTGTGCTGGTTGATCACCGTCTCCAGGAGCTGCTGGCCGATGGCGCTGCTATTGAGCGGGCTGCCTTCGATCAGCAGCTTCCAGGCCTGCTCGCAGGAGTCAACGTTGAGCAGCCGCAAGGCCACCTGGTTGACCTCGGTGACGCGCAGTTCCTCAAGCAATAGCTGCCGCTGCTGTGGGTTGGTCTCCTGCCAGCGCTCGAGCTGTTCGCTGTCGTGCAGTTGTGCCTTGTCGAGAAACGCCGGCAGCCCGGAGATATCCAGCACACAGAGGGCGACCCCGGTCCCTTCGAAAATATCCTGGTAGCGACGACGCCCTTCGTGCAACTGACGCTGACGGCGGCGCATGTTCAGCAGCGCGATCACCGGCAGCAGGGACAGCGCCAGGCCCAGCAGGCATTTGGCGATAAACGCGGGCAACAGCTGTTCGATCACCGCGCGTTCGTCGAACAGGCCGCGCAATTGCCAGTCGCTGTTACCCAGCGGCGCGACCAGCACGCTGTTGGCGATCTCTTCGCCGGTCACCGGATTGTTGCGGCCGTCGTCGCGACCGAGGGTTTTCTGGTTCAGGCGGTTTTCAATGACCCAGATCGAGTGGGATTCCTGATCGGGGTCGAGGCTCAGGGACTGGACGAAGCCCGGTGCCAGGCGCAGCACCCAGTACGTCTTGAGGGCGCCGCTGGGCTGCTGGAGCAGCAGTTGGGCCTGGGCGCCGTCGGCGGCGTTGCTGTAGTAGTAGCGCTGGCCCCGGCTGCGGCTGATCAGGTCAGCGAGCCATGGGCTGTCTTGCCCGTCGGCGGCGCTGTCGCTGATAACCTCGCCCTTGGCATCCAGCAGCGCGATGCTTTGCAGGTCCGGCAGGGACAGTTGCAGCTTTTTCAGCAGCAGTTGCTGCTGTTCGGTGTTTTGCGGCGGCTCGACGATCGGTAGCAGATTCAGGGCGATCTGCGCATGGAGCGCCAGGTTGAGGCTGATGTGTTCGGCCAGGTCGGCGTTGTAGTCGATGGCGTGTTGACGCTGGTCTTTGCGGGTTTGTTGCAGTTGGTCGAGCAGTTGCCAGAACAGCAGGGCGAGCAGCAACAGGACCAGGGTCGCCAGGACGCCTTTCAAGGTGCCACGCAGGGGCGAGCCGGACGCAGGCGCAGGAACGCGCAGGGCAGAAGGCGAGATGGCGTTGGACAAACTGTGATCCTGCGGTTTGGCTGGACTGGCGCGACGTGCACTATAAGCCGGACGCCCGAAGGGCGGCTAGCATGCCTTGAGTTGTGGCAAAGTGCCAGCCCAGGTTGGCTGGACCTTGTCCGGCCATTGAGGTAGCTTTGCCGGTTACGCGGGAGCGCTCCAGCTCCAGACAATCAGGCTTTTTCCGTGCGCGGGCATTGATCACGATCAAATGCCCGCGCTGCGCATGGCCTGGCCGGGCTTCGCCCGCTCTATTCATCAGTCACTGACGCTAGGTTCATCATGGCTCAATACGTCTTCACCATGCATCGGCTGGGCAAAGTTGTTCCGCCGAAGCGGGAAATCCTGAAAAACATCTCTCTGTCGTTCTTCCCTGGCGCCAAAATCGGCGTACTGGGCCTCAACGGTTCGGGTAAGTCCACCCTGCTGAAAATCATGGCGGGCGTCGACACCGAGTTCGAAGGCGAAGCCCGTCCGATGCCCGAGCTGAACATCGGCTACCTGCCCCAGGAACCGCAGCTGGATCCGACCAAGACCGTGCGTGAAGTGGTCGAGGAAGCGGTCAGCGTGATCAAGGACGCCCAGGCGCGCCTGGACGAGGTCTACGCGGCCTACGCCGATCCGGACGCCGACTTCGACAAGCTGGCCGCCGAACAGGCCAAGCTCGAAGCGATCCTGCAGGCCAGCGATGGCCACAACCTGGAGCGCCAGCTGGAAGTCGCCGCCGATGCGCTGCGCCTGCCGGCCTGGGACGCCAAGGTGGAACACCTGTCCGGTGGTGAAAAACGTCGCGTGGCCCTGTGCCGCCTGCTGCTGTCCGCCCCGGACATGCTGCTGCTCGACGAACCGACCAACCACCTGGACGCCGACTCCGTGGCCTGGCTTGAACACTTCCTCCACGACTTCCCGGGCACCGTGGTAGCGATCACCCACGACCGTTACTTCCTGGACAACGTCGCCGGCTGGATTCTGGAACTCGACCGCGGCGCCGGCATTCCTTACGAGGGCAACTATTCGGGCTGGCTGGAAGCCAAGTCCGATCGTCTGGCCCAGGAATCCAAGCAGCAGTCGGCCCATGAAAAGGCCATGAAGGAAGAGCTGGAGTGGGTGCGCAAAGGCGCCAAGGCCCGTCAGTCGAAATCCAAGGCTCGTCTGGCTCGCTTCGAGGAAATGCAATCCCAGGAATTCCAGAAGCGCAGCGAAACCAACGAGATCTACATCCCGGCCGGTCCGCGCCTGGGTGACAAGGTCATCGAGTTCAAGAACGTCACCAAGGGCTATGGCGATCGCGTGTTGATCGACAACCTGTCGTTCTCCATGCCCAAAGGCGCCATCGTCGGCGTGATCGGCGGCAACGGTGCGGGTAAATCCACCCTGTTCCGCATGCTGATGGGCAAGGAGACCCCGGACTCGGGCAGCATCGAAGTCGGTGAAACCGTGCAGCTGGCCTGCGTCGACCAGAGCCGCGAGGACCTGGACGGCAGCAAGACCGTATTCCAGCAGATCTCCGACGGTTCCGACCAGATCCGCATCGGCAGCTACGAGATCCCGTCGCGTACCTACGTCGGCCGCTTCAACTTCAAGGGCGGCGACCAGCAGAAGTTCGTCAAGGACCTGTCCGGTGGTGAGCGTGGCCGGCTGCACCTGGCCCTGACCCTGAAGGAGGGCGGCAACGTCCTGCTGCTCGACGAACCGTCCAACGACCTCGACGTCGAAACCCTGCGTTCCCTAGAAGAAGCCCTGCTGGACTTCCCGGGCGCCGCCATTGTGATCTCCCACGACCGGTGGTTCCTGGACCGTGTCGCGACCCACATCCTGGCGTACGAAGACGACTCGCAAGCGGTGTTCTTCGAAGGCAACTACACCGAGTACGAGGCCGATCGCAAGAAGCGCCTTGGCGACGCAGCAGCTCAACCGCACCGTGTGCGGTACAAGAAACTGGCCTGATCCGGGTCGGTTGCTTGAAAGAAACGGAGCCTTCGGGCTCCGTTTTTTTTGCGCGTTTTTTCAGATGGGGCGGATTGTTGCTATCGCGAGCGGGCTGACCGGCATCGCCCATTTTGGGTTTGTCCAACATGGGGCGACGCCATTGATCTGGCTCCCTGAAACGGTGCGCAAAACACCGAAAACAGGTGGATATTTATATCTATTGCACCATTTAAATTCATAACTGCGACATTTTGCTCTGTCGTGGTGCTGTTCGAGTTGCTAAAGTCCAGGGCAAATCTCCCTTAACGACAATAAATCTGCCGAGACTTTCCCATGATCGAATCCGTCGAAAACTTCCTCGCCCGCCTGAAAAAGCGCGACCCGGACCAGCCGGAATTCCACCAGGCGGTGGAAGAGGTGCTGCGCAGCCTGTGGCCGTTCCTGGAGGCCAACCCGCATTACCTGAGCTCGGGGGTTCTCGAGCGCATCTGCGAGCCGGAGCGGGCGGTGGTGTTTCGCGTGTCGTGGGTCGACGATCAGGGCAAGGTCCAGGTCAATCGCGGCTTCCGCATCCAGATGAACAGCGCCATCGGCCCGTACAAGGGCGGTTTGCGCTTCCATCCGTCGGTCAACCTCGGGCTGCTGAAGTTCCTCGCCTTCGAGCAGACCTTCAAGAACTCCCTGACCTCGCTGCCCATGGGCGGCGGCAAGGGCGGCTCGGATTTCGATCCGAAGGGCAAGAGCGATGCGGAAGTGATGCGTTTCTGCCAGGCTTTCATGAGCGAGCTGTACCGCCATATCGGTTCGGATGTGGACGTGCCGGCGGGGGATATCGGCGTCGGCGCCCGGGAAATCGGTTTCCTGTTCGGTCAGTACAAGCGCCTGAGCAACCAGTTCACTTCGGTGCTGACCGGCAAGGGCATGAGTTATGGCGGCAGCCTGATTCGCCCCGAGGCCACCGGCTTCGGTTGCGTGTACTTCGCCGAGGAAATGCTCAAGCGCCGCGACGACCGGGTGGAAGGCAAGCGCGTGGCGATTTCCGGCTCCGGCAACGTGGCGCAATACGCAGCGCGCAAGGTCATGGACCTGGGCGGCAAGGTGATTTCCCTGTCGGACTCCGAAGGCACGCTCTACTGCGAGGCCGGGCTGACCGAGGAGCAATGGCAGGCGGTGCTGGAGTTGAAGAACGTCAAGCGCGGGCGCATCCGTGAGCTGGCGGCCCGGTTCAAGCTCGAGTTCCTCGCTGGGCAACATCCCTGGGCGCTGACGTGCGATATCGCACTGCCGTGCGCCACCCAGAACGAACTGGACGCCGAGGCGGCGCGCACGCTGTTGCGCAATGGCTGTATATGCGTGGCCGAAGGGGCGAACATGCCGACCACCCTGGAGGCTGTGGATATCTTTATCGAGGCCGGCATCCTGTTCGCTCCGGGCAAGGCGTCGAACGCCGGCGGCGTGGCGGTCAGCGGGCTGGAGATGTCGCAGAACGCCATGCGCCTGTTGTGGACCGCCGGCGAGGTGGACAGCAAGCTGCACCACATCATGCAGTCGATCCACCATGCCTGTGTGCATTACGGCGAAGAAAACGGCCGGATCAACTACGTCAAGGGCGCGAACATCGCGGGCTTCGTCAAGGTCGCCGAGGCCATGCTGGCCCAGGGCGTGGTTTAAGCCGGGTCGATGCGGATCACTTCGATCAGCTGATTGCCGGCAGGGCGCTGCCACAGCACTTCATCGCCGAGCTGGGCACCCAGCAGCGCCCGACCCAGCGGCGACCCCCAATTGATCAGGCCCTTGGCGACATCGGCCTGATCCTCTCCCACCAGTTGCACGCAGCGCTCGGTGCCGTGCTCGTCGGCGAAGACCACCCGGCTGCCGATCTGCACCTTCGACCGTGAGGTCGCCTGGGGCACCACCTGGGCGCTTTGCAGGCGCTGGTTGAAGTAGCGCAGGTCGCGTTCGATATCGGCCAGCTGTTGCGGGTCCGCGCGCTCGCCCAGCGCCTCCTGTTCGTTGTGTCGGGCCTGCAGGTGCGCGACTCTGGCCTGCAGCTCGCTCAGGCCTTGAGGGGTGACGTAGTTGGGCTGCGCGCTGACCAGGCGTTCCACTGGTTGGTCGGCTTGGGCGGCAGCCTGATCCTCGTTGACGAAGGCTCGGCTCATGGAATTTCTCCCGGAATGGCATTCAGGTCATGGTCGCAGCCTTTTGGTTTCAGGCCATGTCTGAAAGCGACTTACTGCGAGCGATAGGCTCGCGCCGCATCGCGGTCTTTCTCCTGCTGCCAGGCGCGTTCGCGCTCGTCCCAGTGACGCTCCCGATACTCATTGCGGTCCTGGTTTTCCAGCATGGCCTGGCACTGGCGAAAACCATCGCTCCAGCCCTCGGCGTATTGCGGGTCCTTGAGGTAGCGCGGCACGTTCTTGCGAAATTCGCCGCTGATTGCCCCGGCAGCCTGGCGACCGCTGATGCAACCGTCATCGAAACCGTCGGCAAAGGCCGGTGGATAACCCTGTTTCAGCAACTGCTCGTGGGTCGATTCACAACCACTGACCAGTGCCAGCAACAGCACGGCCCAACCAAAACGCCACATCTGCGACTCCTCGAATCCGCATGAGTGAAGTTTAGAAGGGCATTTGTCAGTGAGCCGTGAAAGTCCGGTGATCGCCCTGTTTGCCTGTAGTCGCTGCCGGGTGCGTCAGTAGTGGTACCACTTCACTTCCAGCATCACCTCGTTTTCCGCGGTGGCCAGGTGGCTGAACTCGCGCTGGGCGCTCAGGCGCAGGCCCAGGTTGCGCGACAGCTCCCATTGCTGGTTGAGGCTCAGGCTGCGGCGCACCTCGCCGTTGGTGAAATAGTCGCCCTTGGCTTCGACGCTGAAATTGCCCAGCGGGTTTTTCCACAGCAGGCCGGTATTGAAGCCGGCCGCGGGAGTAACGAAAGCGGCAAAGTCGGCATTGTGTTCGATGCGCGCAGTGCCCAGGGCGAAGCCGAGCAGGTTCTCGCCCAACTGCCAGGTACCGCCGCCACCGCCGTTGACATGGCTGACCAGGGTTTCGTCGTCGTGTTTGCCCGGTACCCGTTCCAGGCCGCCGGTGACCTGCCAGGACCAGGGTTGCAGCAGTTCGTTGCGCGGCGTCAGCGAGCGGATGGTGGCCAGATCCAGTTGCTGCAACTGCCATTGGTTGCCTTCGTACTGGCGCAGCTTCATCTGCAGGATTTCGATCTGGGCGCCCAGGGGGAAGCCTTCGGTGTTGTCGTTGAGGTCGTGATAGGCCATGCGCAGCCCGTATTCGCCGAACGCCCTGTCGCCGCGGGTGCCCACGCCGACCTGCCAGGTGCGCGACTCGTGGCCGTCTTCCGGCAGGCCGGGACGGGCGATGGACAGCTCGGGCGGCGGGTTGCGGTTGATCGCCCGCAGCAGTTCGAAGCTGCGTTGCGCTCGCTGCGGGTCGCGTTCCTGGCCGTTGGCCCGATAACGTTCGAGGCGATAGGCCGTATCGACGATCAGCGCCTGGCGTTCCCGCGGCAGGGCCTTGAAGGCTGGCTCCTGCAGTTGTTGCTGGTCGGCGCTGATTTTCAGCACCCATTGCTGCTCATCGTGGCTCAGCGGCTTGGCGCGCTCGAGCAACTCACGTTCGCGGGACGGGCGGTACTCGATCTTCTCCACCAGGCCGGCTTCCTTGACCGCCTTGACGGTGTCGGTGGGAATCGCCGTCAGCGGGAATTGTTCGGTCAGGCGCAGGCTGGGACGTGCCACCTGCAGCAGTTCCAGCAAGCGGTAGGAGCAGTTTTCGTCGAAGAAGAAGTAGTCGAACTTGATCTGTTTCAGTTCCCAGACGTGTTCGACCATGCGTTCGGTCTCGGCCTGGGTCAGGTTCAGCCGGTACTCCCACAGGTCGCGGTTTTCCAGGCTGCGGTATTCCGAGAGTTTCTCCTGGTAGGGCACCAGGGCGAACAGGCCGGGGTAGCCGCCCATCAAGCCTTTCCAGGCGTAGAGGATGCTGTTGTCCGAGCCTTCTATATAAGCGCCGAAGTTGATCGCGTAGCTGAGCAGGGACGTGTGGTTGCTCTGCACGTCGGCTTGATCGATGCGCAGCAGGGTGTGGCCGAACATCGACGACGGGCTGTTTAGGTAGGCCGCCGGGAAAATCATCACCGTACTGTGGGGCGCGACATCCTTGAACCACTGGTTGAATTCGCTGCATTCAACCGTCGGCAGATCGTTCAGGTTCAGTTGGGTCTTGAGCCAGCGGGTACGGGCGGGGTAAACGCATTGCGCATGCTGGTTAGCGCTGCCGGTCGGGGCGTAGATCGCCTCCAGGGTGGCCCTGAGCTCGGCATCGGGGTGCTCGGCGCCGTTGGCGGCGAGGAAGAATTTAGGGTCGCTGATATAGCTGCGCCAGCCACCGAGCTTGGCGGTCTCGTAATGGCCCAGGGAGATCCAGAACGGATCGCTGGCCAGTTGCTGCAAACGTGAAGGGTCGATATGTGGCGCGGCAGACAGCGGGGCGCAGGCACAGAGCGCCAGATAAGCGAGGCGTTTGAGCATGGTGGGCAACTTGAGTCGGCAAAAACAAAGACTCGGGAAGAGTCATGTCCGAAAAACAAAAGCCCGCTCCCTTACAAAGGAGCGGGCGGCTCAAGATCAGGCCGGGGTGGCGTACTTGGCCAGGCGTGCGTCGCTTTTCAGCACGGCCAGGGTGTTGGTGTGCACATCGTCCGCGGTGATGTCGGCTTTGCTGAAGATCTGCTGGAAGTGCTCGTGGGTGACGGCGGCGAAGTGCGCGCGGTCTTCAGGAGCGACACCCAGGACCACGGCGTAGGTGGTCAGCGCTTCGCCTTCGCCTTTGGCCATGTCTTCGGACAGCTCGTTCATCATGCCATTCATGGCAAACCAGGATTTGCCGCCGTAAGTCAGCGCACTGTTGGTCGAGCAACCGTTGGTGCCGGAAGTCATGCCGAAAGTCGCGTTACCGGAGGTGCCGTTGGTGGTGGAAGCCAGGAAGTGAGCTGGAGTGCCGCGCTGCCCTTCGAACAGCATGTTGCCCCAACCGCAGTCCGGACCGCCTGGCGCTTGGGCCATTGCATTGATGGATACAGCGGTGAAGAGAGTACCGAGAAGAATCCGTTTCATAGCTTTGTTCTCTTTATGTGCAAACCAATGGACAAGGGGTCTGGCCCATGCCGGCGCCAGTGGGCCGGTTATTAGTCCAGCCGCGCAGGGTGGAGTTTAGGCATTTTCCGAAGACAACGGGTTTTTTTCCGAAGCAATCCTTGAAATAGCCGGCTTTTATGCAGGGTGCCTCACACTCGCTAGCGGCCCGCGCTTTAGCGTCCGCGCGCCTTGCCAGCCGGTGTACCCGGCGCCAGAATGCCCCATCTGCCCTGCCTGATGTAAGGAAGCCCGATGCCCGATCCTGTTGCTGCCAGCTTGCGTCTGGCGCCCGAAGCGCTGACCCGTCCGTTTTCCGCTGAACAGTTCAGCTTCTCGACCACCAACGATCTGGAGCCCTTTCGCGGTGTGCTTGGCCAGGAACGCGCAGTCGAAGCCTTGCAGTTCGGCGTGGCCATGCCACGCCCCGGTTACAACGTCTTTGTCATGGGCGAGCCCGGCACTGGTCGCTTCTCTTTCGTCAAACGCTACCTGAAGGCTGAGGGCAAGCGTCTGCAGACCCCGTCCGACTGGGTCTACGTCAACAATTTCGATGAGCCGCGCGAGCCGCGCGCGCTGGAGCTGCCTTCTGGGGCCGCAGGGGCGTTCATCAGCGACATCAACGGCCTGATCGACAACCTGCTGGCGACCTTTCCGGCGGTCTTCGAGCATCCGTCCTATCAGCAGAAGAAAAGCGCCATCGACCGCGCGTTCAACCAGCGCTACGACCGCGCCCTGGACGTCATCGAGCGCCTGGCGCTGGAGAAGGACGTCGCGCTGTACCGCGACAGCAGCAATATCGCCTTCACCCCGATGTTCGAGGGCAAGGCGCTGGACGAGGCCGAGTTCGCGCAATTGCCCGAAGCCGATCGCGAGCGTTTCCATGAGGATATTTCCGCCCTGGAAGAACGCCTCAACGAAGAGCTGGCGAGCCTGCCGCAGTGGAAGCGCGAGTCGAGCAACCAGCTGCGTCAGCTCAACGAAGAAACCATCACCCTGGCCTTGCAGCCGCTGTTGGCGCCGCTGTCCGAGAAGTACGCGGAAAACGCTGGCGTCTGCGGTTATCTGCAAGCCATGCAGGTCTATCTGCTCAAGACCGTGGTCGAGCAACTGGTGGACGACAGCAAGACCGACGCGGCGGCCCGCAAGCTGCTGGAAGAGCAGTACGGTCCGAGCCTGGTAGTCGGCCACCCGGCCAGCGGCGGCGCGCCGGTGGTGTTCGAGCCGCACCCGACTTACGACAACCTGTTTGGCCGCATCGAATACAGCACCGATCAGGGCGCGCTGTACACCACTTACCGGCAGTTGCGTCCGGGGGCCCTGCACCGGGCCAACGGCGGTTTCCTGATTCTCGAAGCGGAGAAGATGCTCAGCGAACCCTTTGTCTGGGATGCGCTCAAGCGGGCCCTGCAATCGCGCAAGCTGAAGATGGAGTCGCCATTGGGCGAGCTGGGGCGTCTGGCCACCGTGACCCTGACCCCGCAACACATCCCGTTGCAGGTGAAAGTCGTCATCATCGGCGCCCGGCAGCTGTACTACACGCTGCAGGACCTGGATCCGGACTTCCAGGAGATGTTCCGCGTGTTGGTGGATTTCGATGAAGACATCCCGATGGTGGATGAGAGCCTCGAACAGTTCGCCCAACTGCTGAAAACCCGTACCTCCGAAGAAGGCATGGCGCCGCTGACTGCGGACGCGGTGGCGCGCCTGGCGACCTACAGCGCCCGTCTGGCGGAGCATCAAGGGCGCCTGTCGGCGCGTATTGGCGATCTGTTCCAGCTGGTCAGCGAGGCGGACTTCATCCGGCACCTGGCCTCAGACGAGATGACCGACGCCGGGCACATCGAACGGGCGCTCAAGGCCAAGGCCACGCGCACCGGGCGGGTCTCGGCGCGGATTCTCGACGACATGCTGGCGGGGATCATCCTGATCGACACCGACGGCGCTGCCGTGGGCAAGTGCAACGGCCTGACGGTGCTGGAAGTGGGCGACTCGGCCTTTGGTATCCCGGCGCGGATTTCCGCCACGGTGTATCCGGGGGGCAGCGGTATCGTCGACATCGAGCGCGAGGTCAACCTCGGCCAGCCGATTCACTCCAAGGGCGTGATGATCCTGACCGGCTACCTGGGCAGCCGGTATGCCCAGGAGTTCCCCCTGGCGATCTCGGCGAGCATCGCCCTGGAGCAGTCCTACGGCTACATCGACGGCGACAGCGCCTCGCTGGGCGAGGCCTGCACGCTGATCTCGGCCTTGTCGAGAACCCCGCTCAAGCAGTGTTTTGCCATTACCGGGTCGATCAACCAGTTCGGCGAAGTCCAGGCGGTGGGTGGGGTCAACGAGAAGATCGAAGGCTTCTTCCGTCTCTGCGAGGCCCGGGGCCTGACCGGTGAACAAGGTGTCATCATTCCTCAGGCCAACGTCGCCACCCTGATGCTCGACGAGAAGGTACTGGCAGCGGTCCGCGCCGGGAAGTTCCACGTGTATGCCGTGCGCCAGGCCGACGAGGCCCTGAGCCTGCTGGTGGGCGAGCCGGCGGGCGAGTCGGACGCGGACGGCCAGTTCCCCGAGGGCAGTGTCAACGCGCGGGTGGTGGAGCGTCTGCGGGTCATCGCTGAAATGATCAGCGAAGAGGACCTCAAGGAAGCGGAAAAAGAGCACGCGCAAGAGGCCTTGGCCGAAACCAAGCCGGCCTGAATCCGTGCTGCGACGAGGGCTCGGCCTTCGTCGCGGCGCCGGTCGGCTGACGTCAATTTTTGCGAAAAGACCATTCGGCGCCTGTTCGGCCGGCCAACTTTGCTTCTCAGTCTTTTCTTCCTATTCTCAGGCAAGGAGAACGACAGTCGTCGCTGGATCGAAACAGTCTTCACATGAAGGTTGAATACCGGATCTACCGAGGGTCGCCGCTATGTCGCGCAACCTCTGCCTTACCCGCCAGTGTCTTGGCCTGGTCACCCGTATCGAATGCAGCATCCGCCCGCTGGCGGGGGATAACGGAATGTGGACCTTACTGTTCGCCGCTGGAATGGCCGGTGAACAACCTTCGGCCATCAAGGCCCAGGGACCTTTCTGCGGGCCCAACGTGGCCGAATCCATCCTTGATTCCATCGTCGAAAGCCTCACCACCCATGGTTATGAGCTGGCGGACGATCCGCAGATCTGGTGCCTGCATCTTCAGGCTCAACTACGGCAGATCAATGGTGAACGTTGCCGCCATTGACCTTCGTTCCGCCCGCTGAGGCCTACTCGGTGGGCGGTGGGTTTTCCGGCTTGTCGAGCTTGACCTCAAAACCATATTCGACAGTGTTGAGTTCGTTGCGCTGGTAGGTCTCCAGCTCACTGGGCTGCCCATAGAAATAATGCACGTCGAACGGCGCCGTGCCCTTTGCCGGCGCTTCATGGCTGACCGCAAGAATCTCCTTCAGGTACTGGCCGCTGCCGTCCTTGGCGTAGAAGCGCCAGGACTCGGCCGGGAATCGTCGCTGGTCGACGATCAGCGCATTGCCCCTGAGTTCCAGCCCCTTGGGCAGTTGGCTGGTGGCCAGGTTTTTCTTCTCGATGCTGGCCAGGAACAGCGGGATCGAACCGATGGCATACGCCGGGGTTTCCGGGAACAGGGTCAGGTCGTAGGTGATCGAGCTGCGCATCGGGTCGACCTCGAACGCCTCCGCAGGCAGTTCGATGGGTTCGCCGCGTTTGCCGTTGGCGTCCTGGGTGAAGAAGGTCACTGGGCTGTCGCCTGAAGAGAAGGATGTGCCGAGCAGTTCGTCATTGAAGGTTTTCGGGTGGTCGAACTCGATCCGCGCCGTGCTGGCGTCTTCGGTGGATTGATGAATGACCACGCTGTTCTTCAAGGTCTCTTCGTCAAGCTCGGCGCCCTTGAGGTAGTTCGGCGCCTGGTCGTCATACACCACGACCGGCATGGGCAGGGGCTGGACCTTGCTGTCGCTGGTCTGGCGGTCGAAGCGTTGCACCTTCAGGTCGAGGTCCTTGCGGGTGACGGTGGCCTCGGAGAAATCCAGCACATTGACTTCGAGCTTGTCGATCAAACCATTGAAATACACCTTGGTGTATTGGCTTTTCTGCTCGCGCTCGAAGGTCTTGCGCTGCTCTTCGAGTTGCTGTCCGAACGCTTCGCTCCAGGCCTTCTGCTGCTGCATGTCGGCGAGCTGCCGGGTATAGAAAGCGATCTGTTGGCTGTTCTCGTTGATCGAGCCGGAGCGCGAGAGGAACTGGCCAGTGGTGTCGCGGGCCTGCACCAGCAACGGATTGAGCGGCGTATCGCCGAGCTCCGGCGCCGGCGGGGCACTGTTGGTCAGCTCGACTTCGGCGCTGTTCTTGTCCAGGGACAGGAGTTTTACGCTGATGTTCTTGTCGCTGCGTGGCTTGCCGATATCGGCCTTGCCCAGCTCGAAGGTGAAAACCTGATGGGGGGCTATCACTTCGGCCTTACCTTGCAGGCTCACCGGTTGGGGCTGGTTCTTGTTTTCGACCTCCAGGCCTTCGATGAAGGGGTAGGTCACGGTCAGGTCGTCCGGATTGGTCAGGTTGGAGCTCGACGGGCTCAACTGGATGCCGGGATCGGTTTCCGACCATTCGGGCTGGAAGGCGATGACCCTGCCGTTGCTCAGGGTCACGGACTGCCATTCCAGGCCATGGGGGAAGGGGAATTGCGCCGGCATGTTGAAGCTGAAAGGGAACACCGGCTGCAGGTCGGTCAGGTAGTCGGAGTTGGTGTTCTTGCGCAGGATGAACAGGCCGTTGAGGTAGGTATCGACCAGGGCCTGCGGGCTGGGGTAGTGCTTGAGCAGGGCCAGGGCGTCGTCGCCGTATTCGGTCTCGACGGGTTTGCTCTGGAGCCGCAGTTGCGCCCGTTCGAGCAGGAGTAACGAACCACCCAGGTCAGCGACAGCGTCCTTGAGCTTGGGGTCCTGGATGGCGTCCAGGGACTGTTCGAACTGTGCGGTTTTCTGTTCCAGGCTGACTTGCCGCTTCTCGTCGCTGGGCGAGCAACCGCTGTTGAGCAGTACCGCGATACACAGGCCGGTACCCACCAAAGGCAATCGCAAATCCATTCTCCAGGCTTCCTGTCCGAGGTCATTGGGCTGTTCAAGTCATTCCGACACTAGCAGAAAATCACTCCGGTAAACGCGCAGGTGATGGATTTCGTTGCGGTTTATGGGCTTTTGGCCGGCTGATATACTCGCCGCCGTTTTTTATACCTGTGTGAGATTCAATGGAACGTTTTGTCGAGAATGCAATGTACGCGTCGCGCTGGCTGCTGGCGCCAATCTACTTCGGTCTGTCCTTGGGCCTGTTCGCCCTGGCCCTGAAGTTTTTCCAGGAAATCTTTCACGTTATTCCCAACGTGTTCTCCATGGCCGAGTCCGATCTGATCCTGGTGCTGTTGTCGTTGATCGACATGGCGCTGGTCGGCGGCTTGCTGGTGATGGTGATGATTTCCGGCTACGAGAACTTCGTGTCGCAGCTGGACATCGACGAGGACAAGGAGAAGCTCAGCTGGCTGGGCAAGATGGATTCTTCCTCGCTGAAGATGAAGGTAGCGGCCTCCATCGTGGCGATTTCCTCGATCCACCTGCTGCGGGTGTTCATGGACGCGAAGAACATCGAGACCCAGTACCTGATGTGGTACGTGATCATCCACATGACCTTCGTGATCTCGGCGTTCGCCATGGGTTACCTGGACAAGCTGACCAAGCACTAAGGCTTCGACCCGTGCTGTAGCCGCGCCGCCCGGCCGTTGTGAAACGGACGGGCGGCGTCGTTTCCGGCTTGTGCTTTTACCGGCCCGGGCATATCCCTGTAACGGTCACGGGCTTGAACTGCGCGAGGTGCGCTCATGAACCTGCACGAGTTGAATGCTTATGCCGTCGCCGGAAAGATCGATGAACTGAACCTGATTTCCCTCGAAGGCGGTATCTATCTGCTCGAGGCACGGATGCACGGAGCGGCCTACCCGTTGAGCGACGCCCATGGCCAGATGCTGCATCTGCGCTCGGTGGAGCATGCCCGGGAACTGCTGCACGCCTTTCCCAGGCTGCCTTTCAACCTGATCCACACGTCGGTACATGACGAGATGTGCGGCCTCTCGGCCAGCGTCGAGGACAGCCTGCGGGTGCCGATCGCTTCCCGTCAGGCCCGGTAGACGGCACGCTCATCATCGCCGTGGCAACTGTGCTAGTCTGCTCGCCCTTTTGGTTCCGGGCGTACCGGGATGCGCCGTGCACGTACGGCGGATTTCCGAGCCGTCCGCACAGCGGAGCAGTGTCATGTCCGAAGTAAATCTGTCCACCGACGAAACCCGCGTCAGCTACGGTATCGGCCGTCAGCTGGGCGACCAGCTGCGTGACAACCCGCCACCGGGCGTGAGCCTGGACGCGATCCTGGCTGGCCTGACCGACGCGTTCGCCGGTAAGCCTAGCCGTGTCGGCCAGGAAGAAATGTCCGCCAGCTTCAAAGTGATCCGCGAAATCATGCAAGCCGAAGCAGCCGCCAAGGCTGAAGCCGCTGCTGGCGCGGGCCTGGCTTTCCTGGCTGAAAACGCCAAGCGTGAAGGCATCACCACTCTGGCATCGGGCCTGCAGTTCGAAGTGCTGACCCAGGGCGAAGGCGCCAAGCCAACCCGCGAAGACAGCGTGCGCACTCACTACCACGGCACCCTGATCGACGGCACTGTGTTCGACAGCTCCTACGAGCGCGGCCAGCCTGCGGAATTCCCGGTCGGCGGCGTGATCGCTGGCTGGACCGAGGCGCTGCAACTGATGAATGCCGGCAGCAAGTGGCGTCTGTACGTGCCGAGCGAGCTGGCTTACGGCGCGCAAGGCGTTGGCAGCATCCCGCCGCACAGCGTTCTGGTGTTCGACGTCGAGCTGCTCGACGTTCTGTAAGCTTCAGTTGCCGGGCTGAGCCTGCTCGCGATCCCCATAGCGTTTTTGCGCTGGGCGGAGCGCGGGCAGGCTTGCCTCGACAAGCGGTTCAGGCGGGGTCATAGGCGGATTTTCGCGCCCAGGCCTTCGGCCGTTCCAACAGGGCGCAAGGCCCGTGCATAGCAGAACAGAAACAGGTTGCGGACCAGCTCCTTGAGCACCACCGGCTCGCTGGAACTCAGGCCGTTGAGGTCCAGGTCACCCTGATCCTGCAGTTCGCTCAAGGCTTCTTCCTCCAATACCGCACAGACTTCCCCGGTTTCCCGATGCAGGATTCGCAGGTAAGGGTGTGGGCGGTCCAGCCATGCGTCGATCAAATAAGTCATGAGTCTCATCTCCTTGATGGGTTTCAATGAGAATAATTCTTATTCAATGAATAGCAAGTACCTATTGGCGGTTTCTGCTTTTTTCTGTGTGGAAACTGTTGTGGGTCAAAAGGGCTGGCCTTTTGCTGCGTGGCGGGAGAAGTGGGGGGATTGGCTGGGGCGGGGAGGGCTTCACCCCGCGCCTGGCGCGGGGCGATAGCCTGGATATCAGACCTTGCGGACGAACTCGGACTTGAGTTTCATCGGGCCGATACCGTCGATCTTGCAGTCGATGTCGTGGTCGCCATCGCACAGGCGGATGTTCTTGACCTTGGTGCCGACCTTGACCACCAGCGAAGTGCCCTTGACCTTCAGGTCCTTGATCACGGTGATGGTGTCGCCGTCCTGCAGGACGTTGCCGACCGAGTCCTTTTTCACGGTTTCATCGGAAGCAGCCTCGGCTTCGGCGTTGGCGGACCATTCGTGGGCGCATTCGGGGCAGACCAGCTGGACGCCGTCTTCATAGGTGTATTCGGAATTGCATTTCGGGCAGGGTGGCAGCGTGCTCACTAAGACTCCTCGATTTCAGGAAGGCTAAAAAGCGCACATTATATAAGGTTTTGCCGGGGGAAGGGGTGTTGCCGGGGATTTGGCGGCCCGCATAACGAACAAGCCCGCGCCTGCAGGGGCCGAAAAGGTTGCAGGAGCGGGCTTGTTCTTCAGTGGATCAGTGCGTGCGGGCTACGGCGAACTCGCTCAGTTCCACCAGCGCGTCGCGGTATTCGCTTGGCGGCAGGGCTTCCAGGCAGGCGATGGCGCGAGCGGCATAGTCGCGGGCCAGCTGGGCGGTGTAATCCAGGGAACCTGAGGCTTCCACGGCCGTGCGGATGCTTTCCAGGTCTTCGATACCGCCTTTTTGGATCGCCTGGCGTACCAGTGCGGCCTGTTCCGGCGTGCCTTCGCGCATGGTGTAGATCAGCGGCAGGGTCGGCTTGCCTTCGGCCAGGTCGTCGCCGACGTTCTTGCCCAGGGTTTGCGCATCGCCCTTGTAGTCCAGCAAGTCGTCCACCAGCTGAAAGGCCACGCCCAGGTGATCGCCGAAGGTTCGCAGGGCTTCGCTCTGTGCCTCGGTGGCGCCGGCCAGGGCGGCGGCACTGTGGGTCGAGGCCTCGAAGAGCATCGCGGTCTTGCCGCGGATGACTTCCATGTAGGTTTCTTCGGTGGTGCTGGCATCACGGACTTTCGAGAGCTGCAGCACTTCGCCTTCGGCGATGACGCGGGTAGCTTGCGACAGGATCTTCATCACGGGCATCGAGCCCAGTTCGACCATCATCTCGACCAGCTGCTCGAGGGTCGCGCGATCCAATAATTCGGTGTCCAATTTGATGTAAATGGCGGCTTCTTCGACCACCATCACGGCATCTGTTACCCCAACGACGGCCTTCAGGCGCTCGACCAGACCGGCTTCGCGGATCGCCTCGGGCGATAACGGCAAGCGCAGGCTCGTCACATAAGGTGGTTCGCGCATGGTAACAGCAAAGGCCAGCCACAGGGCAGCCAACCCGGCGCAACCGAGGAACACAACCGACAAACCGCCATGCTGGAACAGCCAGCCGCCGAGAATGCCCCCCAGTGCCGAACCCAGGAACTGGCTGGTGGAATAGACCCCCATGGCCGTGCCCTTGCCGCCGGCCGGTGAAACCTTGCTGATCAGCGACGGCAGCGATGCTTCCAGCAGGTTGAACGCGGTGAAGAACACCACCGTACCCACCACCAGCTCCTGCAGGCTGTCGCCGAACTCCCAGAAGAATAGCTCGGTGAGCAGCAGCGTACTGACCGCGCCCAGCAGAACTCGTTTCATTTTGCGTTTCTTCTCGCCGTAGATGATGAACGGGATCATGGCGAAGAAGGAGATCAACAGCGCAGTGAGGTAGACCCACCAGTGCTGTTCCTTGGGCAGGCCGGCTTTTTCCACCAGGGCCAGGGGCAAGGCGACGAAGCTCGACATCAGCATCGCGTGCAACACGAAGATACCAAGATCCAGGCGCAGCAGGTCCGGATGCTTGAGCGTCGGCAACAGCGCCTGGCGCGCGACCCCGGACTCACGGTGCTGCAACGGGCCGGTCGAGCGCGGCACCATGAAGGCGACGATGAAGATGCCCAGCAGCGCCATGGCGCCGGTGGCGAGGAACAACCCGGACAAGCCGAAGCTGCGGGTCAGCAGCGGGCCGACCACCATGGCCACGGCGAAGGACAAGCCGATGGTCATGCCGATCATGGCCATGGCCTTGGTGCGGTGCTGCTCGCGGGTCAGGTCCGACAGCAGCGCCATGACCGCCGCGGAAATCGCCCCGGCGCCCTGCAGGATGCGCCCGGCGATCACGCCCCAGATCGAGTCGGCATTGGCCGCCAGCACACTGCCCAGGGCGAAGACGACCAGCCCCAGGTAGATCACCGGACGTCGGCCGATGCGGTCGGAAATGATCCCGAACGGGATCTGGAAAATCGCCTGGGTCAGGCCGTAGGCGCCGATCGCCAGCCCGATCAGGGCCGGGGTCGCTCCCGCCAGATCCATTCCATAGGTCGCCAGGACCGGCAACACCATGAACATGCCAAGCATACGGAAGGCGAACACCAGGGCCAGACCGCTTGCCGCGCGGGTCTCGGCGCCACTCATGCGTTCGCTGTGGGGATCGTGCATGGAAAAACCTCGTGTGAACCGGCGGCGATTCTACCAGTCCGATCGATTGACGGGGTATATGGCGACGCTTTGCCGCGCAGGTTTCATCTAAGGCTGCAAAGTCGCGATTTGATAGTGTGCATCCATCCAGTATTTGCCCTTATACTCCTACGTTTTCGACGCCCGCCGAGCGAGGCCACTTTGGACAAGATCCTGATTCGTGGGGCCCGGACCCACAACCTGAAGAACATCGACCTGACCCTGCCACGGGACAAACTGATCGTCATCACCGGCCTGTCCGGCTCGGGCAAATCGTCTCTGGCCTTCGACACGCTGTACGCCGAAGGCCAGCGCCGTTATGTCGAGTCCCTGTCGGCCTATGCCCGGCAGTTCCTGTCGATGATGGAAAAACCCGACGTCGACACCATCGAAGGCCTGTCGCCGGCGATTTCCATCGAACAGAAATCCACCTCGCACAACCCGCGCTCCACCGTGGGCACCATCACCGAGATCTACGACTACCTGCGTCTGCTCTATGCCCGCGTCGGTACGCCGCGTTGCCCGGACCACGACATCCCGCTGGAAGCCCAGACCGTCAGCCAGATGGTCGACCTGGTGCTGGCCCAGCCGGAAGGCAGCAAGCAGATGCTGCTGGCCCCGGTGATCCGCGAGCGCAAGGGCGAGCACCTGTCGGTCCTCGAGGAACTGCGTGCCCAGGGCTTCGTCCGGGCCCGGGTCAACGGCAAGCTCTACGAACTGGACGAGCTGCCGAAGCTGGATAAACAGAAGAAGCACTCCATCGATGTGGTGGTCGACCGCTTCAAGGTGCGCGCCGATCTGCAACAGCGCCTGGCCGAGTCGTTCGAGACCGCGCTGAAACTGGCCGACGGCATTGCCCTGGTGGCGCCGATGGACGACGAGCCCGGCGAAGAGATGATCTTCTCCGCGCGTTTCGCCTGCCCGATCTGCGGCCATGCCATCAGCGAACTGGAACCCAAGCTGTTCTCCTTCAACAACCCGGCAGGCGCCTGCCCGACCTGCGACGGCCTGGGGGTCAAGCAGTTCTTCGACATCAAGCGCCTGGTCAATGGCGAACTGACCCTGGCCGAAGGGGCGATTCGCGGCTGGGACAGGCGCAACGTCTATTACTTCCAGATGCTCGGCTCGCTGGCCGCCCATTACGGCTTCAGCCTGGAAGTACCGTTCAACCAGCTGTCGGCCGACCAGCAGAAGGTCATCCTCAACGGCAGCGGTACACAGAACGTCGACTTCAAGTACCTCAACGACCGTGGCGATATCGTCAAACGCTCCCATCCGTTCGAAGGCATAGTGCCGAACCTGGAGCGGCGCTACCGCGAAACCGAGTCGGCCACCGTGCGCGAGGAACTGGCCAAGTTCCTCAGCACCCAGCCGTGCCCGGACTGCCGCGGCACCCGCCTGCGGCGTGAGGCGCGCCACGTGTGGGTCGGCGAGAAAACCCTGCCGGCCGTGACCAGCCTGCCGATCGGCGATGCCACCGACTACTTCGGCAGCCTGTCGATGACCGGCCGCCGCGGCGAGATCGCCGACAAGATCCTCAAGGAAATCCGCGAGCGCCTGCAGTTCCTGGTCAATGTCGGCCTGGACTATCTGACTCTGGATCGCAGCGCCGACACCTTGTCCGGCGGCGAGGCCCAGCGCATTCGCCTGGCCAGCCAGATCGGCGCCGGCCTGGTGGGGGTGATGTACATCCTCGACGAGCCCTCCATCGGCTTGCACCAGCGAGACAACGACCGCCTGCTGGGCACCCTGAAACACCTGCGGGATATCGGCAACACGGTGATCGTGGTCGAACACGACGAAGACGCTATTCGCCTGGCCGACTATGTGGTGGACATCGGCCCGGGTGCCGGTGTGCATGGCGGGCAGATCGTCGCCGAGGGCTCGCCCGACGAGGTGATGTCCCACCCCGAATCGCTGACCGGCAAGTACCTGTCCGGACGGGTGAAGATCGAAGTGCCAGCCAAACGTACGCCGCGCAACAAGAAGCTGTCGCTGTCCCTCAAGGGCGCCCGGGGCAACAACCTGCGCAACGTCGACCTGGAGATTCCGATCGGCCTGCTGACCTGCGTGACCGGTGTGTCCGGCTCCGGTAAATCGACGCTGATCAACAACACCCTGTTCCCCCTCAGCGCCACAGCCCTGAACGGCGCCACCACGCTGGAAGCTGCGGCGCACGACAGCATCAACGGCCTGCAGCATCTGGACAAGGTCGTGGATATCGACCAGAGCCCGATCGGTCGGACACCGCGTTCCAACCCGGCGACCTACACCGGGCTGTTCACCCCGATACGCGAACTGTTTGCCGGGGTCCCCGAGTCGCGTTCGCGCGGCTATGGTCCGGGCCGCTTCTCCTTCAACGTCAAAGGCGGACGCTGCGAAGCCTGCCAGGGCGATGGCCTGATCAAGGTGGAAATGCACTTCCTGCCGGACATCTACGTGCCCTGCGACGTGTGCAAGAGCAAGCGCTACAACCGCGAAACCCTTGAGATCAAATACAAGGGCAAGAGCATCCACGAAGTCCTGGAAATGACCATCGAGGAAGCGCGGGAGTTCTTCGATCCGGTGCCGGCGCTGGCGCGCAAGCTACAGACGCTGATGGACGTGGGGCTGTCCTATATCAAGCTGGGGCAGTCGGCGACGACCTTGTCCGGTGGCGAGGCGCAGCGGGTCAAACTGTCTCGTGAACTGTCCAAGCGCGATACCGGCAAGACTCTCTACATCCTCGACGAACCGACCACCGGCCTGCACTTCGCCGATATCCAGCAGCTGCTGGATGTTCTGCACCGCCTGCGCGACCACGGCAACACCGTGGTGGTGATCGAGCACAACCTGGACGTGATCAAGACCGCTGACTGGCTGGTGGACCTGGGGCCTGAAGGCGGCTCCAAGGGCGGCCAGATCATCGCCGTGGGCACGCCGGAGCAACTGGCAGAAATGTCGCAGTCCCATACCGGCTACTACCTCAAGCCACTGCTGACCCGCGACCGGGCCTGAGCCCAATAAAAAAGCCCCTGCCATTGAGAAATGGCAGGGGCTTTTTTATTGCCGTCCGCAGTTGCGAACGCGCTGGCTTAGCGCATCAGAACTGCGACTGCAGGTAGTTTTCCAGACCGATCGACTTGATCAGACCCAACTGCTTTTCCAGCCAGTAGGTATGGTCTTCTTCAGTATCGGCCAGCTGCACACGCAGCATGTCGCGGCTGACATAGTCCTTATGTTTCTCGCAGAGCTCAATGCCCTTGCACAGCGCGGCGCGGACCTTGTACTCCAGGCGCAGGTCGGCGGCGAACATGTCCGGCACGGTGGTACCGATATCCAGATCGTCAGGGCGCATGCGTGGCGTCCCCTCGAGCATCAGGATGCGGCGCATCAACGCGTCAGCGTGTTGTGCCTCTTCTTCCATTTCGTGGTTGATGCGCTCGTAGAGCTTGCTGAAGCCCCAGTCCTCATACATCCGCGAGTGGATAAAATATTGGTCACGTGCCGCCAGTTCGCCCGTCAGCAACGTGTTGAGGTAATCGATTACGTCCGGGTGACCTTGCATCGCCCTACATCTCCCTGCTTGAAAGTCTGTATTTTGAACCAAGCTGACTCGCAGGTCACTGGAAAAGCGCTAACAAAGTGAAGATTTTCAGAGAAAACTAGCCGAAAAAACGCAAAAACCGCCCGAATGAGGGCGGTTCTGCTTCTCGTTTAGACTTAGTTCAGCTGTACGCCCAACGCCTTCGCCACACCTTCTGCATAAGCCGGGTCAGCCTTGAAGAAATGCTGCAGCTGACGCTGGACCACATCCGCGCTGACACCTGCCATCGCACCGGCGATGTTGTTGATCAACAGCGCTTTCTGCTGGTCGTTCATCAGACGGAACAGTGCGCCTGCATGGCTGTAGTAGTCGGTGTCCTCGCGGTGATCGTAGCGATCCGCCGCACCGCTGAGCGCCAGGGCTGGCTCCGCGTACCGAGGAGCCTGCTTCGGCGCGTCGGCGTAACTGTTCGGCTCGTAGTTCGGCGAAGCACCACCATTGCTGCCAAACGCCATGGCACCGTCACGCTGGTAGCTGTTGACCGGGCTACGCGGGGCGTTGACCGGCAACTGCTGGTGGTTGGTACCCACACGGTAGCGGTGAGCATCGGCGTAGGCGAATACGCGGCCTTGCAGCATGCGGTCCGGCGACAGGCCCACGCCTGGAACCATATTGCTTGGACCAAAGGCAGCCTGCTCGACTTCGGCGAAATAGTTCAGCGGGTTACGGTTCAACTCCAGCTCACCGACCTCGATCAGCGGGAACTCTTTCTGCGACCAGGTCTTGGTCACGTCGAACGGGTTCTCGTAATGAGCCGCCGCTTGAGCTTCGGTCATGATCTGGATGCACACGCTCCATTTCGGGAAATCACCGCGTTCGATCGCGTTGAACAGGTCGCGCTGGGCGTAATCCGGGTCGGTACCCGCCAGGCGGGCAGCCTCGGCCGGCGCCAGGTTCTTGATGCCCTGCCGGGTCTTGTAGTGCCATTTCACCCAGTGCCGCTCGCCCTTGGCGTTGATCAGGCTATAGGTGTGGCTGCCAAAGCCGTGCATGTGGCGATAGCCGTCGGGAATCCCGCGATCCGAGAACAGGATGGTGACCTGGTGCAGCGCCTCGGGAGAGTGCGACCAGAAGTCCCACATCGCTTGAGCGCTTTTCAGGTTGCTCTGCGGCAGACGTTTCTGGGTGTGGATAAAGTCAGGAAACTTCAGCGGATCACGGATGAAGAACACTGGCGTGTTGTTGCCGACAATGTCCCAGTTGCCTTCTTCGGTATAGAACTTCAGGGCAAAACCCCGTGGGTCGCGCTCGGTATCAGCCGAACCGCGCTCACCGCCTACGGTAGAGAAACGCAGAAACGTCGGGGTTTGTTTACCTACCGATTCAAACAGCTTGGCGCTGGTGTATTCGGTGATGTCACGCGTGACTGTGAACGTACCGTAAGCACCCGAGCCTTTGGCGTGTACACGGCGCTCAGGAATGTTTTCACGGTTGAAGTGCGCAAGCTTCTCGATCAGATGGAAATCGTCGAGCAGCAGCGGGCCACGCGGGCCGGCGGAGCGAGAGTTCTGGTTATCAGCGACAGGTGCGCCACTGGCGGTCGTAAGCGTTTTGATCTGGCTCATACGGTCTTCTTCCTCTGTCAGTCTTGGAACTGCCGGCTACTCGGCTTGGCGGGAAGTATTGATCACCTAAGTGATAGCCACAAATTCATTAACTTTCTGGCTTCGATAGATAATTACTAATTACCCTCCCAACACATAGTGACAACAGAACGATGTCGGAAGCTTGTACGAACCGTGCATTTTTCTTGCGCGCACAAAAAACCGGGCACTAGGCCCGGTTTTTTGTTTCAGACTGACGTCTTACTCGGCGGATACAGCTTCGCCAGCAGTAGCACGATCAACCAACTCGACGTACGCCATAGGAGCGTTGTCGCCAGCGCGGAAACCGCACTTGAGGATGCGCAGGTAGCCACCCTCACGGGTAGCGTAACGCTTGCCC
>NZ_JBNNVU010000076.1:0-26087 GCF_050280705.1 Pseudomonas sp. NPDC089530
CTCCGCTTTCGACCGAGACGATCGAATCGTCAATCAGGCGAAACCACACTGCCTTATCGACTCCTTCGGGCTTCGCTGAATTGAAGCGCAACCGCCATCAAAAATCGTATAACTCGTTGAATATCAAGGAGTTTTCCGTTTCGACTGCGCCGGAAGTGGGGCGAATTATAGACATGTAGAATCTACCGTCAACCCCTAATTTGCTTTTACTATGAATAAACCTGAAACACCCCTCGAGGGGGTGTTTTCAGGCCTCATATATAAGAGGGGTCAGACGCCATCTATATAGAAGAGTGCATTCACAGCACACCTGAAGCCCGCAAAGCGTCCACGGCCCCAAGCTCGAGCCCCAGCACCCTCTGCAGAACCTCGGCGGTATGCTCGCCCAATAGAGGGGGAGCATAACGGTACTCGACCGGCGTCTCGGAGAGTCGAATCGGACTGGCCACCTGAGGCACCAACCCCGCCAGTGCATGCGGTAGCTCGATTGCCAACCCTCGCGCCTTGACCTGCGGATCCTCAAACATCTGCGCCAGGTCGTTGATAGGACCGCAAGGCACTCCCGCCTGCTCCAGCTCCGCCACCCACTGCGCAGTGGTCTTGAACACGGTGGCTTGGCGAATCAGCGGAATCAGCACCGCGCGGTTGGCAACCCGCAGCTTATTAGTGGCAAAGCGCGGATCGTCCGCCCACTGCGGTTGACCCGCCACCTCGGCAAACTTGCGGAACTGTCCGTCATTACCCACGGTAAGGATGAAATCGCCATCCGCCGTAGGAAAGTCCTGATACGGCACGATATTCGGGTGAGCATTCCCCAGGCGTTTGGGAGCGACCCCAGTCGTCAGGTAGTTCATTGCCTGATTGGCCAGACAAGCAACCTGCACATCCAGCAGCGCCATATCGATATGCTGGCCGCCACCATTCCGTTGCCGATTCGCCAACGCAGCCAGAATCGCAACCGTCGAGTACAAGCCCGTCAGGATGTCCGTCAACGCCACCCCCACCTTCACCGGCCCCGCACCTTCATCGCCCTCGGGGCGCCCGGTCAGGCTCATCAGCCCGCCCAGCCCCTGGATCATGAAATCGTAGCCAGCACGCTTGGCGTAGGGCCCAGTCTGACCAAAGCCAGTGATGGAGCAATAGATCAGATCAGGGTTGAGCGCCTTCAGCGACTGATAGTCCAGCCCATAGGCCGCCAGACCACCGACCTTGAAGTTCTCGATCAGTATGTCGGACTTGGCCGCCAGCTCACGCACCAGACGCTGACCTTCCGGCCGAGTGAAATCGATGGTGACCGATTGTTTGTTACGGTTGGCCGACAAGTAGTAGGCGGCCTCCGTGGTGTTCTCGCCATAAGCGTCCTTGAGGAAGGGCGGCCCCCAGGCGCGCGTATCGTCGCCATTGCCCGGACGCTCGACCTTGATGACCTCAGCCCCCAGGTCCGCAAGGATCTGGCCAGCCCAAGGCCCGGCCAGCACTCGCGACAAGTCCAACACCCGCAGATGAGACAACGCACCCATGGCCGCTCTCCTATTAATAGAACGCCTGGATGCCAGTCTGCGCGCGCCCCAGGATCAGCGCATGGACGTCGTGAGTCCCTTCATAAGTATTCACCACTTCCAGGTTGACCAGGTGACGGGCAATGCCGAACTCGTCGGAGATGCCGTTACCGCCCAGCATGTCGCGAGCCATACGGGCGATATCCAGCGACTTGCCGCAGGAGTTGCGCTTCATGATCGAAGTGATTTCCACCGCCGCCGTCCCTTCATCCTTCATCCGCCCCAGACGCAGGCAACCTTGAAGGGCGAGGGTGATCTCAGTCTGCATGTCCGCCAGCTTCTTCTGGATCAACTGGGTGGCCGCCAATGGACGACCGAACTGCTGACGATCCAGGGTGTACTGGCGAGCGGTGTGCCAGCAGAACTCAGCAGCCCCCAGGGCGCCCCAGGAAATGCCGTAGCGGGCAGAGTTCAGGCAAGTGAACGGCCCCTTGAGACCACGCACATCAGGGAAGATGTTCTCTTCCGGCACAAAGACGTTGTCCATGACGATTTCGCCGGTGATGGAAGCACGCAGGCCAACCTTGCCATGGATCGCCGGAGCACTCAGACCTTTCCAGCCTTTTTCCAGTACAAAGCCACGGATATCGCCCGCATCGTCCTTGGCCCAGACCACGAATACATCCGCGATCGGACTGTTGGTGATCCACATCTTGCTGCCGGTCAGGCTGTAGCCGCCGTCCACCTTACGGGCACGGGTAATCATCGCGCCCGGATCGGAGCCATGGTTGGGCTCGGTCAGGCCGAAGCAGCCGATCCACTCGCCGGAAGCCAGCTTCGGCAAGTATTTCTGTTTCTGGGCTTCGGTGCCGAATTCGTTGATCGGCACCATCACCAGGGAGGACTGCACGCTCATCATCGAGCGGTAGCCGGAATCCACACGCTCCACTTCCCGGGCGATCAGGCCGTAGCAGACATAGTTCAGGCCGCTGCCGCCGTACTGCTCAGGAATGGTCGCTCCCAGCAAACCGACTTCGCCCATTTCGCGGAAAATGGCCGGGTCGGTCTTTTCATGGCGGAAAGCTTCGAGCACACGCGGCGCCAGCTTGCCCTGAGCGAACTGCTCGGCGCTGTCGCGCACCATGCGCTCTTCTTCAGTGAGCTGTTGATCCAGCAGAAGGGGATCGATCCAGTTGAAGCTTGCTTTGCCGCCCATGAGTGAGTCCTCGTGAAATAGGTCAAGATTCGTGGGCTGATCCTAGGCCGGGTTACCGCCCGCGGCAAACGAGGATTTCGCATACTGTTGTGCTAATTTCTCACTCCGTAGTATCCGTAAACGGCTTTTAGCGATCTGATTAGTGAGATTGACGTACATGCGCAGAAAGATCCCCAGCACCGCCGCCCTGATCAGCTTCGAAGCGGCCGCACGTCACGAGAGCTTTACCAAGGCCGCGCAGGAGCTTTCGCTGACGCAAGGCGCCATTTGTCGCCAGATCGCCAGCCTGGAAGAGTTTCTTGGGGTCGAGCTGTTCCGCCGTTCCCGCCGCGGCGTCAAGCTGACTGAAGCCGGGCTCTCCTACAGCCGCCGCGTGGCCACCCAGTTGGATGCCGTGGAACGCGACACACTGTCCGTCATGGGACAGCAGGGCGCCAATGTCATCGAACTGGCGGTAGTCCCGACCTTTGGCACCCAATGGCTGCTGCCCCGTCTCAAGGACTTTCAGCAGCGACACCCGGAAGTCACGGTCAACCTGACCAACCGCACACGTCCCTTCCTGTTCGCCGATACCGACTTTGACGCGGCGATCTACTTTGGCGACGCCGACTGGTCGGGTACTCAATCCCATCGCCTGATGGGAGAAAACCCGATGCCGGTGTGCAGCCCCGCGACCCTGGGCAACCGCACCCGGCTGAGCGCCGAGGAAATCGCCGAACTACCGCTGCTGCAACAGACCACACGACCTTACGCCTGGCGGCAATGGTTTAACTCGCAACACCTGAATATCCCACGGGACATGACAGGCCCGCGTTACGAACTATTCTCCATGTTGGCCCAGGCCGCCATGCACGACATGGGGATCGCCTTGATTCCGCCTTTCCTGATTCAACGGGAGCTGAAGGAAAAGCGCCTGGTGATCGCCAACCCCGATGCACTGACCAGCATCAAGGCGTATTACTTGATGATTCCCGAGCGTAAGGTCGAATCGGCATCTTTACGGGCTTTTCGCGATTGGCTGGTGGAGCAGGCACAAAGCTACAGCCTAGAGAAATAGCAGGGCAGGGCGGTAAACTGACCCCGTAGTCAGCAATTCAAAAACCCTACAGATATAATTAAATGTCGCATTTAGACAGACTGTATCGATAACCTGAACAACCGTCCTACAAGCAGCTAACCACGTGGCTTGTAGGGTTTTTTGAGGGGTATTGGCACTCATTCACGCCGACAATGTGAAAAATGTTTTGTTTCTCGCCATAACCCTTACAAGTCACGGCTTACAAGGGATGAATCCCGACCCTTGCGACATTCGGTCACAGGGTGACTTGTAGTTAATTTTCCGTCACCCGTCATAATTCCTTGAAGGGCGTAATGTTCGCCTGCAAAATGCCGCGCCCCGCCCTGATTCTGGCGGGATCGTGCTGATCGGCCGCCCCAGTCGCACCATCCGCAGTGCACTGGCCTTCTAAGAAAGATCGAAAGCAATAAGATCAAGCAGGAGATTTGACGTGCACATTGGCGTTCCCCTCGAGACCCAAACGGGCGAAACACGGGTTGCTGCAACCCCGGAAACCATCAAGAAACTTGTCGGCCAGGGTCATAAAGTCACTGTGCAAAGCGGCGCCGGCATCAACGCCAGCGTTGTCGACAGTGCCTATGAAGCAGCCGGTGCAACCATTGGCAGCGCCAACGATGCATTCGGTGCCGAGCTGATTCTCAAGGTCGTCGCCCCCAGCGACAGCGAGCTGGCCCTGATCAAGAGCGGCACCGTCCTGGTAGGCATGCTCAATCCGTTCAGCAATGAAACCATTGCCAAGATGGCCGAACGCGGCATCACCGCCTTCGCCCTGGAGGCGGCACCACGCACCTCGCGGGCCCAGAGCCTGGATGTACTGTCTTCGCAGGCCAACATCGCCGGTTACAAGGCCGTGCTGCTGGCTGCCCATTACTACCCACGCTTCATGCCGATGCTGATGACCGCTGCGGGCACCGTGAAAGCGGCTCGCGTGCTGATTCTGGGGGCCGGTGTGGCCGGTCTGCAGGCGATCGCCACCGCCAAGCGTCTGGGCGCGGTGATCGAGGCCTCGGACGTGCGTCCGGCGGTGAAGGAGCAGATCGAATCCCTCGGGGCCAAGTTCGTCGACGTACCTTACGAGACTGACGAAGAGCGCGAGTGCGCCGTCGGTGTGGGCGGTTACGCGCGCCCGATGCCTGCCAGCTGGATGCAGCGCCAGGCCCAGGCCGTGCATGAGCGCGCCAAGCAGGCCGACATCGTGATCACCACAGCCCTGATCCCCGGCCGCAAGGCGCCGGTGCTGCTCAGCGCTGAAACCGTGGCCCAGATGAAGCCTGGCTCGGTGGTCATCGACCTCGCCGCGGCCCAGGGCGGCAACTGCCCGCTGACCGTGGCGGATCAGGTGGTCGTCGAAAATGGCGTGACCATTGTCGGCCCGACCAACCTGGCCGGCGCTGTCGCGGCCGATGCCTCGGCGCTGTATGCCCGCAACCTGCTGGACTTCCTGAAGCTTGTCTTCACCAAGGAAGGTCAGTTCGAGGTCAACCTAGAAGACGACATCGTCGCCGCGTGCCTGATGTGCCGCGACGGCCAAGTCATCCGCAAAAACGCCTAAGCAGGGATTCAGACGATGGAAGAGCTCATCTCCCCCGGTATCTACAACCTGATCATCTTCGTGCTGGCGATTTATGTCGGTTATCACGTGGTCTGGAACGTTACCCCCGCACTGCACACGCCCCTGATGGCGGTGACCAACGCCATTTCGGCGATCGTGATCGTCGGCGCCATGCTGGCCGCCGCCCTGACCGTGACGCCGTTGGGCAAGATCATGGGCACCCTGGCCGTGGCCCTGGCCGCGGTCAACGTGTTCGGCGGCTTCCTGGTAACCCGCCGCATGCTTGAAATGTTCAAGAAGAAAGCCCCGAAAGCCGCACAAGAAGAGGCGCCGAAGTAATGAGCATGAATCTCGTCACGACGCTCTATCTAATCGCGTCGATCTGCTTCATCCAGGCCCTCAAGGGCCTGTCGCATCCGACCTCCTCGCGCCGCGGTAACCTGTTCGGCATGCTCGGCATGGCCCTGGCGATCGTCACCACCGTCGGCCTGGTGTTCAAGCTCGGCGCGGAACTGGCGACTGTGGGCATCGGCTATGTGATCGTCGGCCTGCTGATCGGCGGCACCGCCGGTTCGATCATGGCCAAGCGTGTGGAAATGACCAAGATGCCGGAGCTGGTGGCCTTCATGCACAGCATGATCGGTCTGGCGGCGGTGTTCATCGCCATTGCCGCTGTGGTCGAGCCGCAGTCCCTGGGCATCGTCAAGCAACTGGGCGACTCGATTCCGGCCGGTAACCGCCTGGAGCTGTTCCTCGGCGCCGCCATCGGTGCCATTACCTTCTCCGGCTCGGTGATCGCCTTCGGCAAGCTGTCGGGCAAGTACAAGTTCCGCCTGTTCCAAGGCGCACCGGTACAGTTCAGCGGTCAACACAAGCTGAACCTGATCCTCGGCCTGGCCACCCTGGGCCTGGGTGTGACCTTCATGCTCACCGGCAACTTCGGCGCCTTCGCCCTGATGCTGGCCCTGGCCTTCGTGATGGGCGTGCTGATCATCATCCCGATCGGCGGAGCCGACATGCCGGTGGTGGTGTCGATGCTCAACAGTTACTCGGGCTGGGCCGCGGCGGGGATCGGCTTCTCGCTGAACAACTCGATGCTGATCATCGCTGGCTCCCTGGTGGGTTCGTCCGGTGCGATCCTGTCGTACATCATGTGCAAGGCGATGAACCGTTCGTTCTTCAACGTACTGCTTGGCGGCTTCGGCAACACTGCCGACGCTGGTGGCTCGGCGGGCGCGCAAGAGGCCCGCCCGGTGAAGTCCGGCTCGGCCGACGACGCCACCTTCCTGCTGACCAACGCCGATACCGTGATCATCGTTCCGGGCTACGGCCTGGCGGTCGCTCGGGCACAGCACGCGCTGAAAGAGCTGACCGAGAAGCTGACCCACAATGGCGTGACCGTGAAGTATGCGATCCACCCGGTAGCGGGGCGCATGCCCGGCCACATGAACGTACTGCTGGCCGAGGCCGAAGTGCCGTACGACCAGGTGTTCGAGATGGAAGACATCAACTCCGAGTTCGGCCAGGCCGACGTGGTGCTGGTGCTCGGCGCCAACGACGTGGTCAACCCGGCGGCGAAGAACGATCCGAAATCGCCGATTGCCGGCATGCCGATTCTCGAAGCGTTCAAGGCCAAGACCGTCATCGTCAACAAGCGTTCGATGGCCAGCGGTTACGCCGGCCTGGATAACGAACTGTTCTACCTGGACAAGACCATGATGGTGTTCGGCGACGCCAAGAAAGTCATCGAAGACATGGTCAAGGCCGTCGAGTAAAAACTGCTCCAGCGCAACACCCAAAACCTCAGCCTTTAGTAGGCTGGGGTTTTTTATTTATTCCATAAAGCCGACGGAAGGCTCTAAATCAGGGCCTTTCATTCGACCTTTGTCGCGGGGCGTTTTTTTTTGAAATCACTAGACTGCGCTTCTTGCTTCCGTTGCCCGAGATAACAATCCATGTACCGTGATCGTATCCGCTTGCCTTCGTTGTTGGATAAGGTGATGAGCGCCGCTGACGCTGCCGCTCTGATTCAGGACGGCATGACCGTCGGCATGAGCGGCTTCACCCGCGCCGGTGAAGCCAAGGCCGTGCCCCATGCCCTGGCCGAGCGCGCCAAGGTGACCCCACTGAAAATCAGCCTGATGACCGGCGCCAGCCTGGGCAACGACCTCGACAAGCAACTCACCGAGGCCGGTGTCCTGGCCCGACGCATGCCTTTCCAGGTCGACAGCACCCTGCGCAAGGCGATCAACGCCGGCGAGGTGATGTTCATCGACCAGCACCTGTCGGAAACCGTGGAACAACTGCGCAACCAGCAGCTCAAGCTGCCGGACATCGCCGTCATCGAAGCCGTGGCGATTACCGAACAGGGCCATATCGTGCCGACCACCTCGGTGGGCAACTCCGCCAGCTTCGCGATCTTCGCCAAGCACGTGATCGTAGAGATCAACCTGGCGCACAACCCGAACCTGGAAGGTCTGCACGACATCTATATCCCGACCTACCGGCCAACCCGCACACCGATCCCGCTGGTGAAGGTCGACGACCGTATCGGTAGCACCGCCATCCCGATCCCGGCGGAGAAGATCGTCGCGATCGTCATCACCAACCAGGCGGATTCACCATCCACCGTCTCGACCCCGGACAGCGAAACCCAAGGAATCGCCAACCACCTGATCAACTTCCTCAAGCAAGAAGTGGACGCCGGCCGCATGAGCAACAGGCTCGGCCCGCTGCAGGCCGGTATCGGCAATATCGCCAACGCGGTGATGTGCGGCCTGATCGAGTCGCCATTCGAAGACCTGACCATGTACTCCGAAGTGCTGCAGGACTCGACGTTCGACCTGATCGACGCCGGCAAGCTGAGCTTCGCCTCGGGCAGTTCGATCACCCTGTCGAGCCGGCGCAACGCCGATGTTTTCGGCAACCTGGAGCGCTACAAGGACAAGTTGGTGCTGCGCCCACAGGAGATCTCCAACCATCCGGAAGTGGTGCGCCGCCTGGGCATCATCGGCATCAACACCGCCCTGGAGTTCGACATCTACGGCAACGTCAACTCCACCCACGTCTGCGGCACGCGGATGATGAACGGCATCGGGGGTTCGGGGGACTTCGCCCGTAACGCGCACCTGGCGATCTTCGTCACCAAGTCCATTGCCAAGGGCGGGGCGATCTCCAGCGTGGTGCCGATGGTCAGCCACGTCGATCACACCGAACACGACGTCGACATCCTGGTGACCGAGATCGGCCTGGCCGACTTGCGCGGCCTGGCCCCCCGGGAGCGGGCACGGGCGATCATCGACAACTGCGTGCACCCGGACTATCGCCAGGCGCTGAATGACTACTTCACCGCGGCTTGCGCCTTGGGCGGCCACACGCCACACATCCTGCGCGACGCCCTGCGCTGGCACATGAACCTGGAAGAAACCGGGCACATGCTCGCCGTGTGATGGGTACAGTCGATGGCTGACGCAAGCACAGTTGCGTCAGCCCATCGACAGCCTTCCAATAGCTTTCAAAAACTGTACTACTGTACTGGTCTTTTACCCCCTTCCAGCACCACCTTTTCCGAGAGAACACCTAAAAATGCACCTAAATGGTGCTGATAGGTACAGTTGCATCATTTCCGAACAGTACAGCACCTATAAACAGTTAACTGGCCCATCACAATACAGATGAACTGTATCTACAGAGACTGGCGCGAGAGGAGGATCATGGGCACCAGTTAAACCACTACCTAATCCCGCCATAAGCGGAAGGATGCACACCATGGAACGTACACTCAGTTCCGAACTGTTCTTCGAAGACAAAGTTGCAAAAAACCAGGCTTCCATGCCTCTGCGCGTTCTCGCCAACCTGATGCTGTGGCAGCGCCGCATCTCCAGCCGCCACCAACTGGCTCGCCTGGATTCGCGTCTGCTGGCTGACGCAGGTATCAGCGAAGCTCAACGCTACGAAGAGCTGAGCAAGCCGTTCTGGCGCTAAGTTAGCGCTGCTGGCCCTGACCCACCGGGTCCACCGCCAGCACCCCGAATTGAAAAAACAAAACCCGTCGCGGGTAACCGCGACGGGTTTTGTCGTTTTGGGTCCGATAACGCACCGTACAGAAGGGGTTACACACCACAGGTACAATTTTTATTTAAATAGAACTGAACCAGTACAATTTTACCCTGGTGTATCTGTGTACGCGCCTGTGCGAGTAGCAACATGGTGTCCTAAGTCTCTGACTTCGGCCTGCCGAAAGGACCACACCATGAACCACCTACCAGGACGTATCGCACCACTCAGTTTCTCCCAGCCCCAGGCCAGTGCCTGGAAACGCTGGTACCGCGCCTTGTGCCAGATGCAGCAGAACGCCCGGACACGTCGTGTGCTGGCAGGGCTCAACGATCAGCAACTGTCCGATGTCGGCATCAGTCACAGCGACCGCGTGGCGGAACTGGACAAACCCTTCTGGCGCTAGCTGGCGCCCGGACAGCAGAAGAGGGCTATTCGAACAGATAGGGTGGAGCCTAATATCCGCTGGCGTGTAGCAATTTTTTCCGAAGGGGCGTCTGATTCGTCTGCCCCGACGTGGCTACCCGGTGCCCACTCAGCACCACCCTTATCTGTTTTAAAGGAGTTTTACCCATGTCCCGTCTTCGCCTGCTCAGCGCCGCTGCCTTGCTGGCCTTGGCCGCCAACGCCCATGCCACCAGCTTCATCGTCACCACCGACGCTGTAGTCGGCGCCCTCAAGGCCACTTCCGATGCAACGTCCGACGTCACCTCTTCCTTCCGTGACGACAAGATCGTGCGCGCCGCGCGTGACGACGCTGCCAGTTTCGTCGCCACCGACGGCACCATTCGTGGTGTGAAGCTGGAAAGCGCCTTCGATCACATCCGCCAACAGCTGCCACAACTGAGCGCTTCCGACGCCCAGCTCGCCCAGGCCATCCTGACGATCTGACCGCCGGTCCGGTGACGGGTGCGCCCAGCGCGCCCGAAACCCTCGGCGCTGGCTCTCGCCCGGGCATTGCGCTAGCCTTGCCGCTGGTTTTTCAGCTGTCGAGACTCATGCGTTTTTCCAAACCCTTGCTTACCGTCCCCTTGTTGATCGCTGTGTGCTGGACAGGCTCGGTCGCAGCCTTCGACCTGAGCACACAAAGCCTGGTCATCACCGGTTACGCCACCAGCAAGGTGACCTCCGCGCCCTTCGACAAAAAACGGCTACTGGCGGCCCAGGATGACGCCGCAGCGTTCATTGCCACTGACGGCGACCTACGCGGAGCCCGGCTGGAATCAGCCCTGAAATACCTGCGCAGAACCCAGCCACAACTTCACGCCGGCGACCTTGAACTGGCGCAGGCAATTCTCGTCCAATAAATATCCCTGTCATTCCGGAGTCGTTCCATGCGTAGCCCGCTGATCGCTGCCACCCTTGGCCTGTTGCTGCTGGCCGATGTGGCCCAGGCGCAAACCCTGGTAGCCACCAGTAACATCATCGTTCGAGCCTTTGGTCGCACCATCGATTTCACCTCGGACACCACCACCTCCATCCGCGACTCGAAAATCGTCCGCGCCGCCCATGACGACGCCGCCAGCTTCGTTGCCAGCGACGGCGGTATCCGTGGCGTCCAGCTGGAAGCCGCGTTCGACACCTTGCGTACCCGCGTGCCTGAAGCCCGCGACGCCAGCGACCAGGTGCTCGCCGAAGCCATCCTCGCACTGTGAGGTCGCTCGCTGCCTGTCTGCTGGGCGCAGCGCTGTTGCTGATGGGCAACAGTGCACAGGCCGGCCTGCAACTGCACCTCAAGACCGAAGGCTTGAGCCCGGAGCAGCAGCACGCCAGCCAGGCGCTGCTGGATGAAGCGATGCAGGCGCTGCCGCCGCGCTTCATCGAACAGCTGGACCGGCGCATCGATGTCGGCTGGACCGACGACATGCCCCATAACGCCTATGGGCAAGCGGCGCTGGTCGACGAGCTCGACCTCAACCGCAATCTGCTGGCCGGCCTTACCGACGGCAGCGCCGCCACCCAGAAAACCCTTCGCCCCCATGGCACCGTGCGCCGGGAAATGCTCGCCACCGTGCTGCACGAGCTCACCCATATTTATGACCGCTCGCGCCTGTGGCCAAGTGCCGAGCGCACGCTGATCCGGCGCTGCAGCCGCCAGAACAGCGCCTCGGGCCTGATCGGGCTGCCGGACCAGTGCCGCGGCCAGACCGCGCGCCGTTTCACCCTCAGCGATGACCCACGCCTGCTCGACCTTGCCGGCTGGCCGCAGTACGTGGGGCGCCGGGGCGAACGCGAACAATACAACCGCCAGATCGCCCGCAGCCCGGACCTCTACGAAACGACCAACCCGAAAGAGTTCGTCGCGGTGAACATGGAGTACTTCCTCCTGGACCCGAGCTACGCCTGCCGCCGGCCGGCGCTGTACCGCTATTACCAGGAGCATTTCGGCTGGGCGCCAAAGGCCAAGGACAGCTGCGCGCAATCCTTCGCCTTCCTCAACGCCGGTAACGACTTCGCCAAGCAACCGCTGGGGCAGGTCGATCCCGAACGGGTCTATGCCGTGGACTACCTGCTGGCCGAAGCGAACCAGAACTGGGTCAGCCGCTGGGGCCACAGCATGCTGCGCCTGGTGATCTGTGCCCCCGGCCGGCCGCGCGGACCGGATTGCCGGCTGGACCTCGAGCAGCACCTGGTGCTGTCCTACCGCGCCTTTGTCGGCGATGTGCAGCTGTCGAGCTGGGACGGCCTGGTCGGCAAATACCCGTCGCGCCTGTTTATCCTGCCCCTGGCCCAGGTCATCGACGAATACACCAAGACCGAGCTGCGCAGCCTGGCTTCAGTGCCGCTGAACCTGTCGCGTACCGAGATCGAGGAAGTGGTCGAGCATGCCGCCGAGATGCACTGGAGCTACGACGGCAACTATTACTTCCTGTCCAATAACTGTGCGGTGGAAAGCCTGAAACTGCTGCGCAGCGGCAGCAACAATGCCCAGCTCACCGGGCTGGACAGCATCATGCCCAACGGCCTGCTGGAAGTGCTCAAGGCCCGCGGCCTGGCCGACACCAGCGTGCTGGACGATCCGCGCGAAGCGTTGCGCCTGGGTTATCGCTTCGACTCGTTCCGCGACCGCTACCAGGCAATGTTCGAAGTGTTGAAGAAGCACCTGCCGATCCAGCAGAACAGCGTGGAAGACTGGTTGTCCCTGAGTGCCGAGGAACGCCGCCAGTGGTTCGACCGGGCGGACCTGCGCACCAGCGCCGCCTTGCTGCTGCTCGAGCAGGCGAGCTTCCGCCGCCAGTTGCTGCTGGCCCAGGACGAGGTCAAGCAGCGTTATCTGGGCGCCCGCGACCTGCAGAACGGCGGCATGGACAAGGCCAACGACACCCTGCGGGAAATCCTCGCCAACAGCGGCTTCCTCAGTCGTCCGGCGGAGCTGCTGGGCAGCAGCGGCTACGGTTTGCCACAGCCTGGCGAATGGCAGCGCCTGGAGTCGGAAAGCAGCCTGCGACAGAAGCAGCTGCAAGCCCTGACCGGCGATCTGGACAAGGAAGTCCGGGCCTTGCTGGAGCCCAAGCGCGCCGCCGAAATGGCCGCCAACGAAGCCAACCTGAAACAGGTCGGCGAACACCTGCGGGCCTTGCACAAGGCGGCGGGCGGGCTGGAACTGCCCTGACGCCAGAAGCATCGCGGGCAAGCCTCGCTCCTACACGTCAGCGATCCTTACAACGTCTCCTCGGCCTCGCCCGGCAGTTGCTCATCCAGGTGCAGCCACGGCAAACGGCTGTCGGTCCAGATATGCCGGTCGGCCGGCGCCAGCTCCGGGTGATCCAGGGTCGCGATGGTCACATCAATGCTGTCCGGGCTCAGTTGGGTAATCAGCGCCAGATGGGCGCCGCAATTCGGGCAGAAATACCGCGCACAGCCGGGCGAGGAGTCGTACCGCGCCGGCGTCCCGGCCAGCCATTGGAAAGCCGGGCGGGGCAGGGTGATCCAGGTGGTCACCAGCCCGCCACTGACCCGCCGGCAGATCGAACAATGACAATGGGCGATATCCCGCAGCGGCCCGCTGAACTGAAAACGCAGCTGGCCGCAGTGGCAACCACCGCTATGTAACAGGCTCATGGACAGACCTCCCAGCGAATGGCCAGGCCACCGAAAACCCTGTCGGCGGCCCGACCTGGTTAATTTTTGACCGCACGTCGGCTCGCGGCGCTTCTCATCGAAGCTTTCCCCAACGAAAGGTAGCTGAAAGCTTCCGCGATTAGGATCGCCTCCACTGCCGGCAACAGACCGGTTGGCCAATGAGCGTGTTACGCGCCTCCAGGCCCAATTAACAACAACAATTTGGTGATTCTGATGTCCGTTCGTACCCGCCTTTTCGCTCCGACTCCTCCAGCACGTCCCGCGCTTTCCGTTCCGCGCTGATCCCACCCGGTTCGCCATTCCCTAGCCGCGCTACGCCTGGAGTATTCCCATGCTGACTTTCCTTGGCTTCGCCATGGTCATCACGTTCATGTTCCTGATCATGACCAAGCGCCTGTCCGCGCTGATCGCCCTGATCATCGTTCCTATCCTGTTCGCGCTGTTCGGCGGCTTCGCGCCGAAGATCGGCCCGATGATGCTCGAAGGCATCACCAAGCTGGCCCCGACCGGCGTGATGCTGATGTTCGCCATCCTGTATTTCGCCCTGATGATCGACTCCGGCCTGTTCGACCCGGCCGTGCGCAAGATCCTCAAGCTGGTCAAGGGTGACCCGCTGAAGGTCTCGGTCGGTACCGCCGTGCTCGCGCTGGTGGTGTCCATGGACGGCGACGGCGCCACCACCTACATGATCTGCGTGGCGGCCATGCTGCCGTTGTACAGCCGCATCGGCATGAGCCCGCGGATCATGGCCGGCCTAATCATCCTGGCTGGCGGCGTGATGAACATGACCCCCTGGGGTGGCCCGACCGCCCGTGCCGCCAGTGCGCTGCATGTCGACCCGTCGGAGATCTTCGTGCCGATGATCCCGGCGATGCTGGCCGGCGTAGTGGCGATCCTGGTGATCGCTTACATGTACGGCAAGCGCGAACGTGCGCGCCTGGGTGAACTGCACCTGCAGGGCGACGAGATCGACCATAGCGAGATCAGCGTTTCGCAGTTCCCGGATGCCCGTCGTCCGAAACTGATCTGGTTCAACGGCGCCCTGACCCTCGCCCTGATGTGCGCACTGATCGCCGGCCTGCTGCCGCTGCCGGTGCTGTTCATGGTGGCCTTCAGTATCGCGATGATCGTCAACTACCCGTGCCTGCAGCAGCAGAAGGACCGCGTCGCGGCCCATGCCGGCAGCGTGCTGTCGGTGGTCGGGCTGATCTTCGCCGCCGGTATCTTCACCGGCATCCTGACCGGCACCGGCATGGTCGACGCCATGTCGAAGAGCCTGCTGGCGGTGATTCCGGACGCACTGGGCCCGTACCTGGCGGTGATCACCGCACTGGCGAGCATGCCGTTCACCTTCTTCATGTCCAACGACGCATTCTATTACGGCGTGTTGCCAGTTCTCGCCGAGGCCGCCAGCCATTACGGCATCACTGCGGTGGAAATGGCCCGTGCTTCGATCGTCGGCCAACCCGTCCACCTGCTGAGCCCGCTGGTACCTTCGACCTACCTGCTGGTGGCCCTGGCCGGTATCGAATTCGGCGATCACCAGCGCTTCACCCTCAAGTGGGCAGTGCTGGTTTGCCTGTGCATACTGGTTGCAGCATTGCTGCTGGGGACTTTCCCGCTGTTCAGCACGTTGTAACCGTATCAAACTACCGCGCCGCCAGCTGATTGCTGGCGTCGTGGTTTAACACTCGCTCAAAGGAATACACATGGAATGGCTGACCAACCCGGAAATCTGGGTTGCCTTCTTTACCCTGACCGCCCTGGAAATCGTTCTGGGGATCGATAACATCATCATGATCTCGATCCTGGTCAGCCGCATGCCCAAACACATGCAGGCCCGGACCCGGATTTTCGGCCTGGCGCTGGCAATGGTCACGCGCATTCTGTTGCTGCTGTCGATCACCTGGGTCATGCGCCTGACCGCCGACCTGTTCGTGCTCTTCGACCAGGGTATTTCCGGGCGTGACCTGATCCTGTTCTTCGGTGGCCTGTTCCTGCTCTGGAAGAGTTCCCAGGAGATGTACCACGCCCTGGAAGGCGAGGACGAAACCGCCGATGAGCCAAGCGGCAAGGGCGGCAACTTCCTCTACACCATCATCCAGATCGCGATCATCGACATCGTGTTCTCCCTGGACTCGGTGATCACCGCTGTCGGCATGGTCTCCCACGTGCCGGTCATGGTCGCCGCGATCATCGTCGCAGTACTGGTGATGATGCTGGCTTCGGGCACCATCAGCGAATTCATCGACAAGCACCCGTCGCTGAAGATGCTGGCGCTGTCGTTCCTGCTGGTGGTCGGTACCGTGCTGATCGCCGAGGCGTTCGACGTGCATGTACCAAAAGGCTATGTCTACTTCGCCATGGCCTTCTCGCTGGCGGTGGAGGCGATCAACATCAAGATGCGCACCGCCATTGCGAAAAAGAAAAAACAGCAGGAGCCGGTGAAACTGCGCAAGGACATCCCGGGTCAATAACTCGAGAGCGCAGCAGAAAAAGGGGCTTTCGAGCCCCTTTTTTCATGCCCGCGAAAAGCGCTTCTCCCATGACGGTTTTGTTTCAATCGCTGCGTCGGCTATGCGATGCTGGCGCGCGGACCGTTAGCCAACTACAGCTTAAGTACAGAACGTAGAAGCACGCGCGGCACCGTTAACTTGCCCCTCTGGGGCACTTTCACCCCAGGGGGCCAGTCATGCTTACCCTGCTCAATTTGCTTTCCGCGGTGGCCCTGCTGGTCTGGGGCACGCACATCGTCCGTACCGGCATCCTGCGGGTCTATGGCTCGAACCTGCGACACGTCATCGGCCAGAACATGGCCAAGCGTCCACTGGCGTTCGTCGCCGGGATCCTGGTCACCGCCATGGTCCAGAGCAGCAATGCCACGGCGATGCTGGTCACCTCCTTCGTCGGCCAGGGGCTGATGGCACTGACCCCCGCCCTGGCGACCATGCTCGGCGCCGACGTCGGTACCGCGCTGATGGCCCGGGTGCTGACCTTCGACCTGTCCTGGCTGTCGCCGCTGCTGATCTTTCTCGGGGTGATCTTCTTCCTGTCGCGCAAGCAGACCCGGGCCGGCCAGCTCGGCCGGGTGGGGATCGGCCTGGGGCTGATCATCCTGGCGCTGCAACTGATAGTCGAAGCCGCCGCGCCTATCACCCATGCCCAGGGGGTGAAGGTGCTGTTCGCCTCGCTGACCGGCGACATCCTTCTCGATGCCCTGATGGGCGCGCTGTTCGCCATGGTTTCCTACTCCAGCCTGGCCGCCGTGCTGCTCACCGCGACCCTGGCCGGGGCCGGCGTGATCAGCCTGCCGGTGGCCATCGGCCTGGTAATCGGCGCCAACATCGGCAGCGGGGTGCTGGCCTTTCTCAGCACCAACATGCAGAACGCCGCCGGCCGCCAGGTAGCCCTGGGCAGCCTGCTGTACAAGCTGATCGGCCTGTTGCTGATCATCCCGGTGCTTGACCCGCTCGCCCGCTGGATGGACCGCCTGGACTTCAGCCCCCAGGAAGTGGTGATCGGCTTCCATCTGCTCTACAACACCCTGCGCTGCCTGGTCCTGCTGCCGACGGTCGGGCCAATGGCCAAAGTCTGTGCCTGGCTGCTGCCGGAGCGCCCGGAAGCCAATGGTCGGGCCAAGCCGCGCCACCTCGATCTGACAGCCCTGGCCACCCCCAGCCTGGCCCTGGCCAACGCGGCGCGGGAAACCCTGCGCATCGGCGACCTGATCGAACACATGCTCGAAGCCATGCGCGATGTGCTGCATGGCAAGCAGACCGCGATCACCCAGGAAATGCGCAGCCTCGGCGACGATGTCGAGGTACTCCACAACGCGGTCAAGCTCTACCTGGCGCAGATGCCCCGGGAAGACCTCGGCGAACAGGACAGCCGGCGCTGGGCCGAGATCATCGAGCTGGCGATCAACCTGAAGCTGGCCAGCGACCTGATCGAGCGCATGCTGCGCAAGGTCCAGCAGCAGAAGACCGCGCAACGCCGCTCCTTCTCCGAAGTCGGCCTCGAAGAACTGGTCAGCCTGCACGAGCAACTGCTCGCCAACCTGCGCCTGGGGCTGTCGGTGTTTCTCAGCGCCGACCCGGAAAGCGCCCGTCAGTTGCTGCGGGAAAAACGCCGCTTCCGCGCACAGGAACGTCGCCTGGCCCATGCCCATGTCAGCCGCCTGCAACGTAAAATCCTCCAGAGCATCGAGACCAGCTCGCTGCACCTGGAGCTGATCGCCGACATGAAACGCCTGAATTCCCTGTTCTGCGGCAGCGCCTATGTGGTGCTGGGCACCGCCGAAACCGGCGCCCTCGCGGTCGACGATATGGCTGACATCACCCATTCACCCTGAACGTCCACAGTTTCACGAAGTCTGTTGAGCTTACGCACGTCGTAAGGATGTCTGTTATGCGCTGTCTGTTATTCGCCTGCCTGCTGCTCGGGTCAGCCCATTCGTTTGCCCTGGATCGCTTCCAGGTCGAGGGCTACCTGCTGCCCAACGGCCTGCAACTGCTGCTCAAGCCGGGTAGCGAACGCGGCCACGTGGCGATTCGCCTGGTGGTCGGAGTAGGGCTGGATGATTTCGCTTGCGCCGACAAGGAACTGCCGCACCTGCTCGAACATTTGCTGTTCAGCGGCATCGACGCCAGCGGCGAGGGCGGGTTGGAGGAACGCATGCAAGCGCTGGGCGGCGAGTGGAACGCCTACACCAGTAATGCCGACACCACCTTCGCCATCGAGGCCCCGGCGAAGAACCAGCGCAAGGTCCTGGACCTGCTGCTGGCCCTGCTGACCCGGACCGAACTGGACGACCACGCGCTGCAAACGGCGAAGCGGGTGGTCGAGCGCGAGGACGGCGGGCATTACTCACACCTGCAACGCTGGCTGGAGCGCCAGGACCTCGGCCACCCGGCCAGCAACCAGTTGGCGGTGGAACTGGGCCTGAAGTGCGCCGAGCGCGCCGAGGTCGACTCACTGACCCTGGAGCAGTTGGAGCAACTGCGCAAGAGCTGGTACGCGCCGAACAACATGACCCTGATCGTCGTCGGCGACCTCGACCGTCTGTTGCCGGCCTACCTGGAGCGCAGTTACGGCGAACTGGAGGCGGTGGAACCCAGCGAGCACCAGGGCCTGCCGGACATCCAACAGCCAGCCGCCGCCGAACGCAGCCTGATCCAGGGCTGGGTCGGCGACAGCGCCAAGCTGCACTGGCTGTTCCCCGAGCCAACCCTCGATCAACAGCACGATGAAACCTACGATCTGCTCAAGGACTACCTGGACTGGGCGCTGTACCGCCAGTTGCGCTTGCAGCACCCGCTGTCCTACGGCCCGACCAGCGAACGGGAAGTGTTCGGCGGCGTCGGCTTTCTCAGCCTGAATGCCGACCTCGAGCGCGCCGACGTACCCCAGGCCCGACACGTGATCGACGACCTGAAGCAGCAACTGCTCAAGGACGGCCTGGACCCGGCCACCTTCACCCGCCTGCAGCAGGCCGCAATAGCCCGCCAGGCCTGGGCGGTACAGGGCAACAGCGCGCTGGCGGACTACTACTGGGGTGCCTTGACCGACTACGCGGACGGCCGTTTCGGCGATCCGGCCAAACGCCTGCAAGCCGTCAGCCTGGAACAGGCCAACCAGGCCATGCGCAAGCTCCTGGAACAGCCCGGTTACCTGCGGATCGAAAAACCGCTGCTGAGCTACACGGCGTTGAGCGGGCTGATCTTCGGTGCCCTGGCGCTGGTGGTCGTGGCGCTGTCCGGTTGGCGCGCCTATCGCAGACAAATCCGCGCCTGATGCGTCTTTTGCCGAGCTAAACCGTTATTCTGTCGGGGATTTTTTTCCTATGTGAATCGCCGAATGCCATACCTGACTCATCTCATACAGCGCATCCTGGAACTGATGCAGCGTTACCCAGGGGTCATTGCGCTCGGCGGTTTCATTTCCGGAGTCGGCAGCTTCATCCTGGTGGACCGCCAGCAGGGCCTGGCCTCCTGGATCGCCGTGATCATGCTGGTGAGCTGGGTCTGGCTGATGCTGGAAAACAGCCTGACCGAGCTGTTCGCCCGGGTCTTCAAGCGCGAGATTCCCCAGCCGCTGCTGCGTTATGCCACGCAGATGATTCACCAGGAAAGCCTGTTTTTCGTCCTGCCGTTCTTCTTCGTCACCACCGCCTGGAACAGCGGACAGCTGGTCTTCACCGGCTTGCTGGGGGCCGCGGCGCTGATTTCGATCGTCGACCCGCTGTACTACAAATGGCTGGCCCCGCAGCGCTGGCTGTTCCTCGCCCTGCACACCCTGACGCTGTTCGCCGTGCTGCTGACCGCGCTGCCGCTCATCCTGCACCTGACCACCGCGCAGAGCTTCAAGCTGGCCCTGGGCACCGCCATGCTGCTGTCGTTCCCCAGCCTGGCGTCGATCTTCCCGATCCGTAACCTGCGCAGCGTGCTGATGCTGCTGGGCATGACCCTGGCCATCGGCAGCACCGGCTGGCTGCTGCGCTCCTGGGTGCCACCGGCAACCTTGTGGATCACTGAGGATGCCATCAGCACCCAGCTCCAGGACCGCACCCCGGGCACCAGCCTCAAGGAGGTCAGCGCCAGCGAGGTGCGCAGCGCCGGCCTGTATGCCTACACCGCGATCAACGCGCCGCGCGGGCTGGACGAGCGGATCTATCACGTCTGGCAATTCAACGGCAAAGAGGTCGACCGGGTGGCCCTGGATATCCACGGCGGGCGCAAGGAGGGCTACCGCGCCTGGTCGCACAAGCAGAACTTCCCGGGCGACCCGACAGGAAACTGGCAGGTCCGGGTACTGACCGAAGACGGGCAGGTGATCGGCGTATTGCGTTTCAAGGTCACCGATACTGCCGGACCAGACGCAGCACCTTAGTACAAGGCAAAGTCATCTTGATCGTGGTATTACGTAGCTCTGCGTAAAAACCATGCAAGCACGGAGCTTATGACCCAGAGCGCGACGGCCGGCCGGGCCCAACTGGATACGTCGAGTTCCCCCTCGCGGTTGCGAGTCTCGGGGGACTGGACGCTCGCCCATTACACCGAGCTCAAGCACCACTGCGAACAGCTCGCCGGGCAGTACGACGCCACCACCCACATCGACCTCAACGGCCTGGGCGCCCTGGACACCGCCGGCGCGTCGCTGCTGGTGGAACTGCTGGGCTCGGAGCGCCTGGGCAAGTCCGCCGAACATCCCGACTGCACCCTGTCCTCGGCCGACCGTGCCCTGCTGCAGACCGTCTATTGCTCGCTGACCGACTTCTGCGTACCGCTCAAGGAGCCGGAAATCTCGGTCGGTATCCAGCTGCTGACGCGGATCGGCAAGGCGGTCGACGCCGTCTGGCAGGACACCCTGAAGCTGCTGGGCTTCGTCGGCCTGATTCTGGAAACCCTGGCCCGCGGCCTGCTGCGCCCCCGGCGCTGGCGCATCACGCCGATGGTCGCGCATATCGAACAGACCGGCCTCGACGCCGCGCCCATCGTCGCCTTGCTGACGTTCCTGGTGGGCGCCGTGGTGGCCTTCCTCGGCGCCACGGTGCTGAAGAGTTTCGGCGCCAGCATCTTTACCGTGGATCTGGTGGCGTTTTCCTTCCTGCGGGAATTCGGCGTACTGCTGACCGCGATCCTCATGGCCGGGCGGACCGCGAGCGCTTTCACCGCGCAGATCGGCTCGATGAAGGCCAACGAAGAGATCGACGCGATCCGCACCCTGGGCCTGGACCCGATGGAATTGCTGGTGGTGCCACGGGTGCTGGCGCTGCTGGTGGCGCTGCCGATGCTGACCTTCCTGGCCATGCTCTCGGGGATAGTCGGGGGCGGGGTGGTCTGTGCGTTGTCGCTGGATATCTCGCCGGCGATGTTCCTCACCTTGCTGCAATCGGACATCGGTGTGCAGCACTTCCTGGTGGGCATCGCCAAGGCGCCGATCTTCGCCTTCCTGATCGCCGCCATCGGTTGCCTGGAAGGCTTCAAGGTCAGCGGCAGCGCCGAGTCCGTGGGTGCCCACACCACCTCCAGCGTGGTGCAATCGATCTTCGTGGTGATCGTCCTCGATGCGGTCGCCGCGCTGTTCTTCATGGAGATGAGCTGGTGAGCCGTTCAGCCCGTGCGCCCACCGAGGCGGTGATCGAAGTCCGTGGCCTGTGCAATCGCTTCGGCCCGCAGAGCGTGCATGAAAACCTCGACCTGGACCTGTACAAGGGCGAGATCCTCGCCGTGGTCGGCGGTTCGGGCAGCGGCAAGTCGGTGCTGCTGCGCAGCATCATCGGCCTGCGCCAGCCCAGCGAAGGTTCGGTACGGGTATTCGGGCAGAACCTGCCGAGCCTGGCGGAACATGAGCGCTCGCTGATCGAGCGGCGCTTCGGCGTGCTGTTCCAGAAGGGCGCGTTGTTCTCGTCGCTGACCGTGACCGAGAACGTCGCCCTGCCGCTGATCGAGCATGCCGGCCTCAGCCGCAACGACGCCGAGCACCTGGCCGCGGTGAAGCTGGCCCTGGCCGGCTTGCCGCTGTCGGCGGCCGACAAGTACCCGGCGTCGCTGTCCGGCGGCATGATCAAGCGCGCCGCCCTGGCCCGGGCCCTGGCCCTGGACCCGGACATCCTGTTTCTCGACGAACCCACCGCCGGCCTCGACCCGATCGGCGCCGCGGCGTTCGACCAACTGATCCTGACCCTGCGTGACGCCTTGGGCCTGAGCGTGTTCCTGGTCACCCATGACCTGGATACGCTGTACACCATCACCGACCGGGTGGCGGTGCTGGCGCAGAAAAAGGTGCTGGTGGCGGATGCCATCGACAAAGTCGCCGAGACCGACGACGCCTGGATTCACGAATACTTCCATGGCCCACGCGGCCGCGCGGCGTATCAGGCCGCTACACAGCTCAACGAGGTATGACATGGAAACCCGAGCCCATCATGTATTGATCGGCCTGTTCACCGTGATAGTGGTGGTCGGCGCCTTGCTGTTCGGCCTGTGGCTGGCCAAGTCCAGCGTCGACACGGAGTTCAAGGACTACGAGATCGTGTTCAACGAGGCCGTCAGCGGCCTATCCAAAGGCAGCTCCGTGCAGTACAGCGGGATCAAGGTCGGCGATGTGATCAGCCTGCGCCTCGATCCGAAGGACCCGCGCCGGGTCCTGGCGCGGATCCGCCTGAGCGGCGAGACCCCGATCAAGGAAGACACCCAGGCCAAGCTGGCCCTGACCGGCATCACCGGGACCTCGATCATCCAGCTCAGCGGCGGCACCCCGCAAAGCCAGCCGCTCCAGGGCAAGGATGGCAAGCTGCCGCTGATCGTCGCCTCGCCTTCGCCGATCGCCCGCCTGCTGAACAACAGCGACGACCTGATGACCAACGTCAACCTGCTGCTGCACAACGCCAACGGCATGTTCTCGCCAGAGAACGTCGAGCGCATCAGCAACACCCTCGAACACCTGGAGCAGACCACCGGGACCCTCGCCGAGCAGCGCGGCGACGTGCGCCAGGCCATGCAGCAGCTGGCGTCCATCGGCAAGCAGGCCAGCGCCACCCTGGAACAGACCACCGCGCTGATGCGCAACGCCAACGGCCTGCTCAACGAACAGGGCAAGCAGATGTTCGGCAGCGCCGAACAGGCCATGCAAGCACTGGAACAGAGCAGCGCCACCATTAACAAGCTGCTGACCGACAACCAGGACTCGCTGAACAACGGCATCCAGGGCCTCAACGGCCTGGCGCCGGCGGTGCGTGAGCTGCGCGATACCCTGAGCTCGCTGCGGGCCATTTCGCGCCGCCTGGAAGCCAACCCCAGCGGCTACCTGCTGGGCAGTGACAAGAACAAGGAGTTCACGCCATGAAGCGTGCCTATCGCCCCTTCGGCCGGCTGGCCCTGGTCGCCGGCTTCGCCCTGATCGGCGCCTGCTCGATCCTGCCCCAGGCCGACCCGGTGGACATCTACCGCCTGCCCGCGGCCCAGAGCGCCACAGCCAGGCCCCAGGGCCCCGCGCTGCCCTGGTCGCTGCGCCTGACCAAGCCCCAGGCGAGCGACGTCCTGAACAGCGCGAGAATCGCGGTCATCCCCCAGGGCGATGTGATCAGCAGCTACAAGGACGCGCGCTGGAGCGATCCGGCGCCGATGCTGCTGCGCGACCGGCTGCTGGAAGGCTTCCTCGCCGACGGTCGGGTGCAATTGCTGGGCACCGACGACAGCAATGTGCAGACCGACCTGGAACTGGGCGGCAACCTGCAGGCGTTCCAGAGCGAGTACCAGGGCAAGGCCGTGGCGGTGGTGATCCGCCTGGATGCGCGGCTGGTGCGGGGTTACGACCAGAAGATCCTGGCCAGCCAGCGGTTCGAGGTGCGCCAGCCGTTGAGCGATGCCAGGGTGCCGGCGGTGGTCACCGGGTTTGGCCAGGCGGCGGATGCCTTGAACCGGCAGGTGGTGGAGTGGACGGTGAAGCAGGGCAGCCAGTCGGTCAGGCGCTGACGGCCTTATCACGGGCAATCGAGCCTCGACCGGCCGTTCCTACAGCGACGGTAATTGCCCGCGATCGCGATCCGCGCCTTAACCGAAGAACCAGTAGCACACCGCAATCGCCGCCACCACGCCGGCCAGTTCGGCCAGCAGGGCGCAGCCCACCGCGTGCCGCGCACGCTGGATGCCCACCGAACCGAAGTACACCGCCAGCACGTAGAAGGTGGTTTCCGTACTGCCCTGGATCGTCGCCGCGGCCAGCGCCGGGAAACTGTCCACGCCCTGGGTCTGCATGGTTTCGATCAACATCGCCCGCGCGGCGCTGCCGGAGAAGGGTTTGACCAGGGCCGTCGGCAGGGCATCGACAAAGCGCGTGTCCCAGCCGGCCCATTCCACCAGGTGCCGGATGCCGTCCAGGCCGAAATCCAGCGCGCCCGAGGCACGTAGCACCCCCACCGCGCACAGCATCGCCACCAGGTAGGGCAGCAGGTTCTTGGCGACGTCGAAGCCCTCCTTGGCGCCTTCGACGAAGGCCTCGTAGACCTTGACCTTGCGCAGCGCGCCAATCACCAGGAACAGCATGATCAGGCCGAACAGGGTCAGGTTGCCGAGGATCGAGGACAGCGACGCCAGGGCGGTAGCCGACAGCGTCGCCAGCAGGGCCATGAAGCCGCCCAGGGCCAGGGCGCCAGGGAGCAGGTAAGCCAGCACCACCGGGTCCCACAGGCGCAGGCGCTGCACCACCGCGACCGATAGCAGGCCGACCAGGGTCGAGGCGCTGGTGGCCAGCAGGATCGGCAGGAACACCAGGGTCGGGTCGGCGGCGCCTTGCTGGGCGCGGTACATGAAGATGGTCACCGGCAGCAGGGTCAGGGACGAGGCGTTCAGCACCAGGAACAGGATCTGCGCGTTGCTCGCCGTGTTATTGCTGGGGTTGAGGTCCTGCAGGGCGCGCATGGCCTTGAGGCCGATCGGCGTGGCGGCGTTGTCCAGCCCCAGGCCGTTGGCCGCGAAGTTCAGGGTGATCAGGCCGATGGCCGGGTGGCCGGGCGGCACTTCCGGCATCAGGCGGGAGAACAGCGGGCCCAGGGCCTTGGCCAGCCAGTCGACGATCCCGGCCTTTTCGGCGATCCGCAGAAAGCCCAGCCACAGGGTCAGGGTGCCGAACAGCAGCACCATCACTTCCACCGACAGCTTGGCCATGGCGAAGATGCTTTCCACCATCGCCGCGAAGATCCCGGTGTTACCGCCGACCAGCCACTGCGCCAGCGCGGAAACCGCCGCCACGATAAAGAAGCCAAGCCACAGGCCATTGAGCATCGGTTATTCCCCCAAAAGATGCGGCGAATGATAGCGGGGCCTGCAGAAACGACAAACCCCGGATTGACCGGGGTTTGTCGATGATGACGGCTACAGCTGTCAGCCCTTGGTGATCTCACCGGCCGGCAGCGGCTCCTTGCTGCGCCAGTGCGGCAGGGAGTTCCAGTAGCGCTGGCCCTTGGCGTCGTCGTACATGCCTTCCCAACGCGCGATCACCAGCACCGCCAGGGCGTTGCCGATCACGTTCAGGGCGGTACGGGCCATGTCCATGACACGGTCGACACCGGCGATGAAGGCCAGGCCTTCCAGCGGGATGCCCACGCTGCCCAGGGTCGCCAGCAGCACCACGAAGGACACGCCCGGCACGCCGGCGATACCTTTGGAAGTGACCATCAAGGTCAGCACCAGCAGCAATTGCTGGCTGATCGACAGGTCGATGCCGTACAGCTGGGCGATGAAGATGGCCGCGATGCTCTGGTACAGGGTCGAACCGTCGAGGTTGAACGAGTAGCCGGTCGGCACCACGAAGCTGCAGATGGCTTTCGGCGCGCCGTAGGCTTCCATCTTCTCGATCACCCGTGGCAGCACGGTTTCGGAGGAAGCGGTGGAGTAGGCCAGCACCAGCTCATCCTTGAAGATGCGCATCAGCTTGATCACCGAGAAGCCGAACAGGCGGGCGATCAGGCCCAGGATCACGAAGGCGAAGAAGGCGATGGCCACGTACACCAGGATCACCAGCTTGGCCAGCGGCAGCAGGGAAGCGAAACCGAAGTTGGCCACGGTCACCGCGATCAGGGCCACCGACAGGGCGCACAGCAGC
>NZ_JBNNVU010000077.1:0-25830 GCF_050280705.1 Pseudomonas sp. NPDC089530
TAACCGAACAGGAGGAAGAGAACATGAGAGAACGCCACCACCCCCACCGCGAATACGGTGACGGCCCGCCGAGGATGGTGCGGGCGTAGTAGCTGACGCCGTAGCGGTTGAGCAGGTCGCCCTCGGTGGAGGTGTCGAGGATGTTGTATTCCACGGTCCGCGACACGTCTTCGGCGTAGGTCACCTGGTTGCCCGGGCTTTCCCACTGCTTGACCTTGGCCAGGGCGGCGATGGCCAGGCTCGACGGCGCCAGGAACACGTTCTTTTTCGCCGCTTTCGAGTAGACGGCCGGCATGTTGTGCACCACCAGGCAGCGGTCGAAACCCAGGTCCGCGCCGCCCAGCTCCTTGCTGTAGGTCACCTGGTCGGCGACCGAGGCGTCCTTGCCGTCCAGCACCACACGGGCCTTGATGCGCTTGCCGAACGAGGCGAACTCGCCGGCCACCGCCTTGGTGCCGGTGAAGCCCGGCGCGCCGATGATGGTCAGGTCTTCCGGGACACTGCCCAGGGCCGCCAGGCCGAGCTTACGGCCGGTGGTGGCGTCGATGCCGCCGATCACGTTGTTGAGGGTGTCGGCCGGGGTCGCGCCCTCTTCGACGATCACCACATAGACCGGAACCTTGACCACTTTGAGGATCTGGTACACCGCCTGGAACAGGGTGCCCGACTCGGCGCCGGTCGGATCCAGCAGGGCCTGGGTGGTGAAGCTGTTGATGCGGAACGGCGCATTGCGCGGGATCAGCGGGTCGGCCTTCGGCGCGGTGCCGACCAGACCGATGACGTTGTCGCCCAGGCCACCCATGGCCTCGGGGGATTCGGTGGCATTGACGGTAATGCCGTTGTGCTCGAAGTTCAGAACCTCAGCCATATTATTCAGCCTTCTTGGTGGCGGCCTTCTTGGCCGCGGTGGATGGGGTGGCCGCTTCGGCCGATTGGCGCGCCACAAAGACGCTGCTCAGTTCCAGGCGGCCGGCGGCACGCAAGGCACTGGCCTCGACATCGAGCAGTTCAAGCTTTTGGCCAACGCTCGACCAGTGGCCGCCACCGGTGGGGAACGGCACAAGGACGGTGTATTGCTGGCGGATGGACATGTATGAATTTCTCCAGACGCAAAAGCACCAAAGCCCCTCTGCGGGGCTTTGTGCGGGCGAAAAAAAACCGCTTTCGCGGTGAGGGGTCAAGTACGATCAGGCAGTGGATAGAGCGCCTTGATTTGAGCAACCTTGTCGCGCCAGGCCTTTTCCTTTTCAGGGGTTTCGTCGTATTGCCACTCGAGGAACAGGGGGTCCGCTTCAGTGACATACAGAGTGCGTCGGGCAGCAAGCACATTTTCCAGGATTGTTGTGCGCTCCGCCTCCAGGCAGATTTCGTCGGCACGCAGATCACTGAATCCAAGCGCAACCAGTGTGGGCCGGTCTGCCGGCACATTGATCAGCGTTTCACCCGAAACGGTTACGAGTTTATTGATATAACCAGTCATATTTAAGCGCTCTTGGCTGCGTAACGTTTATCGTTGTCGAGGGTGTAAGCCATTCTGTTTTCCGGGTAGGTTTCATTCAGCTCTTTAGCACCGATTGCGTACGGCTTTACATACCAGGAGATTTCGTGCTCTGACGTGACCGCCTCACTGATCTTCACTTCAGTTTCAACACGGCTATAGCTCACGGGACTTGAAAAACTCTTGGTGACGGCATAAGAAAGCCCCCCGCGCAGATAGCATCCGGACTCCTGCGAAGAATTGATCAAGGTCCCGGGGACAATGCCGTTCCACATAGGCTTAACCCCGGTAACAGGTCTGGCAATACTCAGCATGCCAAACTCCACTCGGCGAACAGTCTCTCGATAAGTTTGCGAGATGCGCTTCATCGTCAAGAAATTTGCATCACCGTTCCAAGGAATTCCACATCCCTCCATTTGCAGATTCAAACCTGCCACATGAGTTTCGAAGTTGTTATTAAATGGGTTTTTCTCGGTGTCTCGACTATAGAACCGAGAAATCACAATCTCAGATATCCCCTCCTCGTTGCCCGGCATCCGCCACCAGACAGGATAAAAGATATTTGTCGACAGCCCCGTCAGATCAATCACTTGCGTATAAGATGCCCGACCATTGATATCCTTGGCCTGGACACTATTACGCCAGCTGGTGAACTGATTTAATGCAGTATCCACGCGCGCATCGATCTTGCCGATTTGATTAGTGACCGCCTCTGTCAGCTTGTTACATGCATCCACTACTTTCGTGATGGTCGTTTCGATTCCCATATATGCCCCATAAATCCAATTTATATTCAAGATGCCCGCGTAAAAACACGCCGCGCACTTATGAAAAACACACGCCAGATAAGATATCTGGTAACCTGGCAACATCAAAGAACACTGAACATGCCTTCGTTATTTAGCTTCCAAAGACCTCACACGCCACATCAAGTCCACATGACGTGACATATTGTCGATGGAGGCTGCCGCCAAGAGTGCGATCTCTTCAGCCAACAATACGTTGAGGTTTTCATTACCCACAACAATCGTCACGCTATCCGCCGGCAACGGCGAAATATCCAGCGTGAACTTCTGCAGCACCCGCGCCGCCGCCGCTTTGTAAGTCAGCAACTTTCCGGCAGAGGAATACACGGCCAACAAGGTCCCACTGGCGAGATAAAAGCCGAACTCGCCAATTTCATACTCATCCTCGCCATCAAACAACGCGGCCATTCTGAGTTGCCGGTCGCCCAGGTCCTCGTAATCCACAATCGCCACCCGCTGCCGCTCGTTGCGCAGGGCGGTTTCCGAGCCGTCCGGGTTATAGCGGCCGGTACCGGCCCCGATGTGAGTGATCTGTCCTTTCAAGCCTTGGTTCTTTGCCGCCAACACTTCATCCAGACCGGCGGAAGTGAAGCGAACCAAGCGCGTAATGTCTTCTGTCATAGCTGCGCCCTGAGGTCGTAGTCGTTGATGGTGTTGTGCTGGGAAACCCCAGCGTTGTTAAGCCGGGCGCCGGGGCCGAATTCAGGCAGCGCTCCATCGAGACAGAGTTCGCCATCGCTCAGCGGTGTAGTCGCGCCGCCGTTCACGGCCAGCACTCCACGCAGCTTGACCTCGGGCAAGGCCCCAGGCGGGCTGTCATCGCCAATGCTCAGGCCAGGATCGGCCCCCACCGCCAGTCGCAGTCCACCCGTGGTCGGGTGGACGATGGTGATGGTGCCGTCGTCGCGCTCGCTCTTCGCGGCGTTGATACGGCGTATCAGGCGGTTGTGGTCGCCGCTGGACCAGTCCCGGCCGATGATTGCCTGCACATCGAAGGTGTAGGGATGGCCCTGCGGTCGCTGCTCGTACCAGGCGGCGATGTTGGGTATGAACCCCATGGATTCGACGGCGTGGCTCAGGGCCTTGTGGGTCCCGGCCTGCCGCTGGATCTGCCAGGACAGCGAGACGGTCAGGCGTTTTTCGGTTTCACCGGCGCCCGCATCCCATTCATTGACCCCGCGATCTGCCGCCAGGTAAGGCAGGAAATCCGCAGGAGTCCGAGTGGGATTCATCAGCTCGGGAAATGGCGGAGCCACACGCTCGAGCAGCCGGGCGAAACCGAGATCGAGAGCCTTTTCCAGAACTGAACTGTTGGCCGGCAGCAGGCTCAAGCCGGCAGTATCGTCGCTCATAAGGTGCGCACCTCCACTTCAACCCCCGTGCAATAGGGCGCCTGGAAAGCCGTGGTCACGATCGGTTGCAACGGCTCGAGAATCTCCAGCTGCACCGCGCCCGCCGTATGCAGCGTGTAGTCGATCCAGCTCGGATCCACTCGCCCTTCCAGGCGGTGACAGCTGTTCGCGTAAGCCTGGAGTTGCTGCTCAGTGGCGATCCTGGTCAGCCCCGAATCGGGCCCCGGGTGGATCTTGGCCACCACGCGGATCTTGTAGGGTTTGATTTCGGCCGCCTGCACCGTGACCTGATCGGTTTCCGGCTTCACGTCCGGTCGCGAAAAGTGCCGGCGCACGCCGTCGAGCAGGTCCGCGGACGGCGTACCGTCGCCGTGGCGCGAGAGCACGGTGACCTGCACTTCGCCCGGCGCGGTGCGGCGGCCGTTGCCATCCTTGACCTGAGCGGCGAAACCGTCCGGGGCGAAGGTATAGGTGACCGTCACCACACCCGCGTCGGTGGAGTCCACTTTCACCGTCGGTCGTTCGCCAAGGGTGAAGACTTCTCGGCGATACTGCATCCGCGAACCGGCCGCCGGTGCATGGGGCGCCAGGTAGTAGCGCAGGCGCGCATCGTCGTCGCTTTCGTAGATCGCGGGGACCGGCGGAAAGGCCGCCGGATCGCCCGGGTCGAGCAACTGCCGCTCCAGGCCCATGTCCGCCAGACGCGCATCCAGGTTGCTGCCGGTGGCCCACCAGGCCAGCATCTGCTTGATGCGGGCGTTGTATTTGCGTTCGTGGGTCTGCAGGCGCACGCAGAACGCTTCGAGGGCCATGCTCAGCAACTCGCTTTCGTTCTCCAGGCTGACCTTCAGCTTGGCTGCGCTGTCCGGCGAACGAGCGCCGACGTATTCGACGACGAAGCTCTTGAATTCGGCGAGCAGGTCCTCGAAGGCCTCGACCGTCACGATCGCTGGCTCGGCCAGTTGGTTTTGCCCTGGTATCAGCATGCTCATGTCACGACCTCGAACGTCTGTTGGCGGTTTTTCCAGGTGCCGGCGAAGCGCAACAACAGCCCGGCGCCGCGCCGGCTGGCGACAATCACCTGCGGCTCGAAATCGCCGATGCCGTTCTGCTCGTTGTAGAACGCCTGCGCGGCATGGCTCTGGGCGAGGATCAGCAGGTCGTCGCCGAGGTTCTGGCCCAGCAGGCCGGGAATCAGCGAGCCGTACAGTGGGCGCTTCTGCCGGGTGCCCAGCGGCGTGGTCAGGGCGCGGGTCGCGCGCTGCACGAACTGCAGCCAGTCGTCGACCGTGGCCCCGGTGTTTCTATCGACTCCAATCATGGGAAGCCTCTTATCCAGTGCTGATAACGCGGCCCTGGTGTTCCACCAAGGGACCGCTGAAGTGGATGCCGGCGCTGTCGAGCAAGATGCCCACCGCCCCCAGGCGCAGCTCGATCGCCTCGGGCCTCATCGCCAGTCGGGCGGGGCCGATGCTCAACGCCACCGCTTCGCGGGAGGCGTTCAGCGCGGTCGGGCCGTTGCTCCAGTTCAAGACATGGCCGGCGTCGTCGTAGCTGCTTTGGGTGCCATCGGCGTACTGCCGGCGAGTCAAGGTGGTCAGGCTCGACGCCGGCGGAAAGCGCTCGCAGTTGATGCCGAACAGCGCCACCGACTGCGCGCCGTTGTCGCCGCCGCCGTAGTTGAACAGCAGGCATTGCTCGCCCACGGAAGGAATCCGCGATTCGCTCTGGGCGCCGGCGCTGGGGTTGAAGAACCTGATCGCCGGCGTCAGCAACTCCCCATGGCTGACCCGACAGGTGTTGCTGGCCGCATCGACCGCCTGGCACACGCCGATACGGCAATGGTTTTCCGCCCGGCGGTGCAAGTCCTCCAGCTCGGCCTCCATTTCCGCCAGGCGCTCGATGATCGGGCCCAGCTGCAGGCGCAGCAGTTCGTCGAACATGGGTCAGCCCTCCAGTGCCTGGTATTGGTCGGGGTCGTCGATGTTCGTCACCTCCCAGGCGCGGGCGAACTTCGGTATGCCGATCGGGTCGTCCAGCAGGGGCGGCCCGAGGTACAGCGTCTGGGTGAACGACAGCGTCCAGGCGGCGTACTGCTGTTCGCCGCGGACGAGCGTCGAAGGCACACCGTCGATGTTCACCGGCAGATCGCACTGCGCCGCCGGCAGCCCCCAACGGTTGTCCGTGGCCAGGCCCTTCAGCGCCCCGATCAGGTCGCATGCCGCGAACCCGGAGTGCCCTGCCCCCACGGCCGCCACGCCTTGCAGCGCGACCGTCAGCACATGGGCGTTACGCCCTTCGGGGCTGCGGATACCCGGGGCGTTGCGTTCGAGCGCAATCAGCACCCAGGCCTGCTCGAGCACTCCGTCGAAGTCCTGGTGACGGCCGACCTTGAGCCCAAGGCCCGCCCCGCGCAGGGTCTCGGCAATGGCGAAAAACAGCTGCGAGGGCTTGTCGATGACAGCGGGCATGGAAAGCTCCTGTTCGGGTATCAAGGTTTGAGAGGGTTGAGGAGAGGCGCCGAGGCGTGGGAGGTTTGGGGCCTGCGAACGGTCGGCGCCGATCGGGTCGAATCAGTTGTACTTCTCGTTCAGCGCATAGAGGATTGCGCAGGTTTCCACATCCAGTTTCCCGGCATGGTTCTTCGGCCGGAAATGCATCTGGAACGCCCGCACCAGGGACCGGTAGAAGTCATCGCTCACCTCGGCCGGCACGCCATAGCCGTAGGCGGCGAAGGCTTTGAGCACCTCGGTACGCTCAGGCAAGCCCTCGGCCTTGAACCGCTGGACGTAGCCTTTCTTGGTCGGCTCGTCGTACCAGGCGCCGATGCCGGCCTTGTAGAGCTCCTTCCAGGGCAGCTTGGGGCCCGGATCGGACTTTCGACCCACCGCGATGTCGGAGTGGCCCACCACGTTTTTCGGCGACAGGTCCGGATAGCGCTGGAGAATATTCAGGGCCAGTTGCTTGAGCGCCTCGATCTGCGAGCGTTCGTAATCCGGGAAGGTAAAGACGCCATTGACGTCGGTGGCTTCGTTGACGATCTCAATGCCGATGGAGGTGTCGTTCAAGCCGCTGCGACCGGCCCAGTCGCTGACACCGGCATGCCAGGCCCGGTCTTCCTCGGCCACCAGGTTGAAAATTCGTTGTTCCCGGAAACCCGCGGCCTGATACGTCGGGTCCTGCAGCGCCGGGATCAGGTAATGGGCGCTCGCCGCGCCAGTGGTCAGGGCCTTGACCGACGCCTCGAAGTTCAGGGCCGTGTAATGCAGCACCAGAAAGCGCACGCGCTTGTTATAGGGCGCCAGGGTGCGATAGCCGTTGTAGTCGATTGGGATCATGGTTTGCCTCTCTTTGAAACGGAAGGAAGCACGGCACGGGGCCGTACCGGGCGCCTCCCTGTCGGGAGGGCCGATCGAGCTCGTCCAAGACGAGTACGCGTCCTGCGTCAGGCGGGTATCACGGCAGCGTCGATTCAAGGGATCGACGTTCTGTTTGGATGGTGATTCAGGCGTCCGGACGGGAGTCCTTGGGCGGCACTTCGCACACCCCCAGGCGCTTGGCGGCCCAGCGCTCGTACAGCCCGATGGCCACGTCGGCGCCCGCCATGGCGGTCAGGCAACCGAAGGCACCAGCGGTCCAGATCGAGACGCCGGCGGCATACAGCAGCATGATGGTCGAGACCCCGCAGATCACGCAGGCGCCGGAGCGCAGGGCCAGGCGCCGCAGCAGCAACCAGCCGCGGGCGCCCTCCTTGTCGGCGCGCCACATTTCACCGGACACCCCGCCCACCAGGGCGAGGACGATGACCAGCCAGATCGGCATGTCCAGCAACGCTTGTTGCTCGTTTGTCATGTCACGCCTCCTGGGAGCGTTGATGAGGGCAGGGATTGAGAACAGGACAGCACCGCTGAACGGGAGTTACAGACGTTCAACAATGACGTTGTCGATAAGGGCAAAGTTGGCATACGGATTCTGCTCGTTGGAGAACGCCAGAGTCGTTTGCGTGGTAGTGGCGGTGAAGTCGTAGGTCAGGGTGCTCCACTCGATCGCAACGCCCTTGGCGGTCGGCGTATTGAACGTCGCGGTCTGGCCAGCCACTTTGACCTGGATGACACCATCGCCCGAACGACCGAAGGACTTTGAATTACCGGCACTGAATGTCAGTCGGTACTTGGCGCCGACGACAGTGGCGAAGTTCTGTTGAATGCCCCCGCCGTTGCCATAGACATAGTTCGCCAGGTCAACCACCACCAGGCCATCCGCGGCTACGGAGCCGCCCAGCGAAGCCGGCACGTTGAAGTACTCGGCACCGGACAGGAACGTCGTCCAGCCGGTAATGAAGTTGGTTTTGGCCGGGGTATCCAGAACACAGTTGCCACTGCAACCGGGCTGTTCAAAGCTGCCATTGAGCAGCAGATTGGCCGCGACGGCATTGGCTGTGGAGCCCAGCAGCACAACGGCTGCCAGAATTGGAGCGACGTATTTTTTCAAGATCTTCATGTGTTCACCTATGGGTGTGATGGACTGGGTCGTGCCACCGAAGCAGCATTCATGTCGCTCACAGGCGATCGCTCGGGGCTCGCGGCCCTCACATGATTCAGCGTTCCGCAGCGGGAACATTTGATCTGGAGCTCTGCCTGCTCGCCGATCCGGGCGAGCAGTCTTTTGCAATGTCCACATCGGCAATCTTTCAACATCGGCAATGCCTCATGATGTTCGTCGGATCCTTCCCTTTGTGTTGGCGATCTAGAGAGGAATCCCCCAGATGCCTGTGTGTCAGGTAGGCATTCCAAAAAGCCCGGCAATGCGCCGGGCTTTTCAGTAATGCGGTCCTTCGCCTTCCTTTCATCCTGCGGACAAAAAGGAAGCTGACTTTTCGGCGCTACTGGCGCGGTACGAGTCCATTCAAATTGTTTTTCCGACCGCGGTCCCTGCCCGCCGGATAACTGCTCTTGGTGCTTTACGCTGCACACCCGGGTCAGTTGCCAACCCTCTGAACCGTCGAGGCCGGTTCATCGCTGCCTTTGCTTTTGCCACTAAAGAGCGGTGTTGCTCGCCGCTGCTGAGCGGCTTGGGACGAATAATATGCATAGATGCATATCCGGTCAATGCGAAAATGCATTTATTTGTTCGCAAGAAATGCATTCGCGCATGAGAGTCGCATAAATAAAGGCTTGGAGGGTGCGCCAGGCACAAAAAAGCCCGCTCGATGGCGGGCTTTGGCGTTATGGGTTGCGATCAGCGGGCGTACATGCCCCACCAGAAGACGTGACCGAGGATGACGATCTGCTCTTCCTGCATATCCTGGAAGCTGTAGTCCTCATCCGGATGTTCGTCGCGGTTGAAGCTGCGCAGGCGAATGCCGGAAGGCAGGCGATAGAGCTGCTTCACCCGCAGTTGGCCGTTATGGTTGATGGCATACAGGTCGCCGTCGACGATGTCGCCGATGCCGCACTTGCCGGCATTGACCCCCACCGTGGCGCCGTCGCGCAGCACCGGCAACATGCTGTTGCCACGTACCGTCACGCATTTGGCCTGGTCGAACTGCACACCATTGTGCCGCAGGCTGCGCTTGCCGAAGCGCAGGCTGGAGCGCTCGCTTTCCTCGATGACGAATCTTCCTGATCCCGCAGCCAATTCAACCTCGCGAAGAAAGGGGACCGACACCTCGTCGTCATCGACGGGGGTATCGTCGTCCCACAGACTTATGTCCTTGAGTTCCGAATGCAGATCGCTCGACCGGATGACCGCGACCGCCGCGCGTCCGCGCAGTTGATCGGTGCTCACCTGGAAATACTCGGCGATCCGCGAGATGTGTTTATCCGACGGATCGACAATCTTGCCGTTGAGAATCCGCGAAAGGGTGGATTGAGGCACGCCGGTACGCCGATGGAGTTCCGTGGGGGAAATGCCATCGCGATCGAGCAGCTCTCTTAAGACGGTAGATACGTTGCGCTTTTGCATAATGCGCATATTGCGGGTTATTTTCGCCGATGACAAATGCTAAAATGCATATCCATGCATAAAGCACCTGTTTTCAGCTTGTTTCATCCCTGCGAAGGCCGGACTGCCCATGGTAACCTTGCGCCCATCGCGAAAAAGCCGGGCCCATGCCCCGTCCTTGCCCACCCTTTCAACGAATCAACCTGACGACCCGATGAATAAAGCGCTCACCGATCTGTCCTCCCACACGCCGATGATGCAGCAGTACTGGCGCCTCAAGAACCAGCATCCTGATCAGCTGATGTTCTATCGCATGGGCGACTTCTACGAAATCTTCTATGAGGACGCGAAGAAGGCCGCCAAGCTGCTGGATATCACCCTGACCGCGCGCGGACAGTCGGCGGGCCAGGCGATTCCGATGTGCGGGATTCCCTATCACGCCGCCGAAGGCTACCTGGCCAAGCTGGTGAAGCTGGGCGAGTCGGTGGTGATCTGTGAACAGGTCGGCGATCCGGCCACCAGCAAAGGCCCGGTGGAACGCCAGGTGGTGCGAATCATCACGCCGGGGACCGTCAGCGACGAAGCCCTGCTCGACGAGCGCCGGGACAACCTGATCGCGGCGGTGCTGGGGGACGAGCGTCTGTTCGGCCTCGCCGTGCTGGACATCACCAGCGGCAACTTCACGGTCCTGGAGATCAAGGGCTGGGAAAACCTGCTGGCCGAGCTGGAACGCATCAACCCGGTGGAACTGTTGATCCCGGACGACTGGCCGCAAGGCCTGCCGGCGGAAAAACGCCGCGGCGTGCGCCGTCGTGCGCCCTGGGACTTCGAGCGCGACTCGGCCCACAAGAGCCTGTGCCAGCAGTTCTCCACCCAGGACCTCAAGGGTTTCGGCTGCGAGAACCTGACCCTGGCCATCGGCGCCGCGGGCTGCCTGCTGGGTTACGCCAAGGAAACCCAGCGCACCGCCCTGCCCCACCTGCGCAGCCTGCGCCACGAACGCCTGGACGACACCGTGGTGCTCGATGGCGCCAGCCGGCGCAACCTGGAACTGGATACCAACCTGGCCGGCGGCCGCGACAACACCCTGCAATCGGTGGTCGACCGTTGCCAGACCGCCATGGGCAGCCGTCTGCTGACCCGCTGGCTGAACCGCCCGCTGCGCGACCTGAAAGTCCTGCAGGCGCGGCAGACCTCGATCGGCTGCCTGCTGGACGGTTACCGCTTCGAAAGACTGCAACCGCAGCTCAAGGAAATCGGCGATATCGAGCGGATCCTGGCACGGATCGGCCTGCGCAATGCCCGTCCTCGCGACCTGGCGCGCCTGCGCGATGCCCTGGCGGCGCTGCCCGAGCTGCAAGTGGCGATGACCGAGCTCGAAGCCGAGCACCTGGGCCAACTGGCGGTGACCACCAGTACCTACCCGGAACTGGCCGCGTTGCTGGAAAAAGCCATCATCGACAACCCGCCGGCGGTGATCCGCGACGGCGGCGTGCTGAAGACTGGTTACGACTCCGAGCTGGACGAACTGCAATCGCTGAGCGAAAACGCCGGCCAGTTCCTGATCGACCTGGAAGCCCGGGAAAAGGCCCGAACCGGCCTGGCCAACCTGAAAGTCGGCTACAACCGGATTCACGGCTACTTCATCGAATTGCCGAGCAAGCAGGCCGAACAGGCGCCGGCGGACTACATCCGGCGCCAGACCCTCAAAGGCGCCGAACGCTTCATCACCCCGGAGCTCAAGGCCTTCGAGGATAAGGCCCTGTCCGCCAAGAGCCGGGCGCTGGCGCGCGAAAAGATGCTCTACGACGCACTGCTGGAAACCCTGATCGGCCACCTGCCACCGCTGCAGGACACCGCCTCGGCCCTGGCCGAGCTGGATGTGCTGAGCAACCTGGCCGAGCGCGCGTTGAATCTCGACCTCAATTGCCCACGCTTCGTCAGCGAACCGTGCATGCGCATCACCCAGGGCCGCCACCCGGTGGTGGAACAGGTGCTGACCACGCCATTCGTGGCCAACGACCTGAGCCTGGACGATCGCACCCGGATGCTGGTGATCACCGGCCCGAACATGGGTGGTAAATCCACCTATATGCGGCAAACCGCACTGATCGTGCTGTTGGCCCATATTGGCAGCTTCGTGCCGGCGGCCAGCTGCGAGCTGTCCCTGGTGGACCGCATCTTCACCCGGATCGGCTCCAGCGACGACCTGGCCGGCGGCCGCTCCACCTTCATGGTGGAAATGAGCGAGACCGCCAACATTCTGCATAACGCCACCGAGCGCAGCCTGGAGCTGATGGACGAAGTAGGTCGCGGCACCAGTACCTTCGATGGTTTGTCCCTGGCCTGGGCTGCGGCAGAACGTCTCGCCCAGTTGCGCGCCTACACCCTGTTCGCCACCCACTATTTCGAACTCACGGTACTGCCGGAAAGCGAACCGCTGGTCGCCAACGTGCACCTCAACGCCACCGAGCACAACGAGCGCATCGTGTTCCTGCACCACGTGCTGCCAGGCCCCGCCAGCCAGAGCTATGGCCTGGCCGTGGCCCAGCTGGCGGGGGTTCCGAGCGCGGTGATCGTCCGTGCCCGCGAACATCTGAGTCGCCTGGAAACCACCAGCCTGCCCCATGAAGCGCCGCAACCGGCCGCGGGCAAACCCTCGGTTCCGCAACAAAGCGACCTGTTCGCCAGCCTGCCGCACCCGGTGCTCGATGACCTGGCCAAGCTCGACCTGGACGACATGACCCCGCGCAAGGCACTGGAAATGCTCTATACATTGAAGACACGCATCTAACGCTGATGCTTTCAAGCTGTTAGAATCTCGCGCGGTTTGGGATGCTGCGGACTATTAGCCTGGTCCGCAGACTATCGCTCCCAAACCTGGCGACCCCGTCCTGAAGGGGCTCCGCTGCCGCCGCCTGAGGAGAAAATTAGAAATGACCTTCGTCGTCACCGACAACTGCATCAAGTGCAAGTACACCGACTGCGTAGAAGTCTGTCCGGTGGACTGCTTTTACGAAGGCCCGAACTTCCTGGTGATTCACCCGGATGAGTGCATTGACTGCGCGCTGTGCGAGCCTGAATGCCCCGCTGTAGCGATCTTCTCCGAGGATGAAGTTCCGGAAGAGATGCAGGAGTTCATTCAGCTGAACGTTGAGCTGGCCGAGATCTGGCCCAACATCACCGAGAAGAAAGATTCCCTGCCCGATGCCGAAGAGTGGGATGGCGTCAAAGGCAAAATCAAAGACCTCGAACGCTGATCACCCCGCGTTCCCTGAAAAGGCCCCTTGCGGGCCTTTTTGCTGCCCGGGATTCGGTCCCACTTTTTCGCAGGCAAAAAAAAGGGGCGGTATGACCCGCCCACCTTTTTTCCCTATTCCCTGTATTCCTTTTCATCGTCCTGATGAATCGCATCCTGCGATGTCCTGACCATCATCCTTGATGGCTGTGTCTATCCGTCGACACAGGGCTGATATTAGAGAGTTTCCATGACAGAGCAATGGCACTGACTGGCAGAAAAAGTGTCGGACAAGCGCTCTCGCATCAAAATAAGTTGTTATTAATCAACAAGATAACTAAAAACTTCATTTCAAACAGCCAACTTTCATACCACATAAAACCCGAATACTTACGAAAGAGTAAGCCTTTGCTTACATGCTCTTTCAGCGATCAAGCTTCCTTCCACAAAGTTCATCCCCGGCTTATGAGCACGCCATAAAAAAGCCCCGAACAAGTCGGGGCTTTTCACCGCTGGATTGCTCGCGCCGTTACTGGAACAGCGACTCGCTGGACAAGCCATTCTTCTCGAGGATCTCGCGCAGACGCTTGAGACCTTCGACCTGGATCTGACGTACCCGCTCGCGGGTAAGCCCGATTTCCAAGCCCACATCTTCCAGGGTGCTGCTTTCGTGGCCGCGCAAGCCGAAGCGGCGAACCACCACTTCACGCTGTTTGTCGGTCAGTTCGGAAAGCCACTGGTCGATGCTTTGCGACAGGTCGTCATCCTGCAACAGCTCGCACGGATCGGTAGGACGATCGTCGGTGAGGGTGTCCAGCAGGGTTTTATCCGAATCCGGACCCAGCGAGACGTCGACTGAAGAAACCCGCTCGTTCAAGCCCAGCATGCGCTTGACCTCGCCCACCGGTTTTTCCAGCAGGTTAGCGATTTCTTCAGGGGAAGGTTCATGATCGAGTTTCTGTGTCAGCTCCCGTGCTGCCCGCAGGTACACGTTGAGCTCTTTGACCACATGAATCGGCAGCCGGATAGTCCGGGTCTGGTTCATGATTGCCCGTTCGATGGTTTGACGGATCCACCAGGTGGCATAGGTCGAGAAGCGGAAACCGCGCTCCGGATCGAACTTCTCCACCGCCCGGATCAAGCCCAGGTTGCCCTCTTCGATCAGGTCCAGCAGCGAAAGCCCACGATTGACATAACGCCGGGCGATTTTCACCACCAGACGCAAATTGCTTTCAATCATTCGCTTGCGCCCGGCCGGATCGCCACTTTGCGACAGACGCGCAAAATGCACTTCTTCTTCCGGAGAGAGCAATGGAGAAAAACCGATTTCATTGAGATACAGCTGCGTTGCGTCGAGCGCCCGCGTGTAATCAATGTATTTGTGTTGTTTCAGTGAAGCGGAGTGTTTGGATTTGGCACGAACTGAAGGTACAGCAGATCCCTCATTCGACATCGAATCAGTGGCGATGCCTGTCTCCATAAGGAGAACTTCATCGTCGATGTCAAACTCCGGCACTTCTTTACTGAGAGCCATTGTTATAGTCCTTTGGTGAGTTCGACCTCAGGCTCAAGCGGCGCCTTTATCCTTGGCAACGCTGGAACCTGTTCCCCCTACATGACGGAACAGGTAACGGATCAACGACGTGGCAGGAATTGCAGCGGATCTACAGGTTTACCTTGTCGGCGAATCTCAAAGTGCAGTTTCACCCGGTCTGTACCAGTTGATCCCATCTCGGCAATTGTCTGTCCGACTTTGACCTGCTGCCCCTCCCGAACCAATAGCCTGCGGTTGTGGCCGTAAGCACTGACGTAGGTATCGCTGTGTTTGATGATGACCAGTTCGCCGTAGCCCCTTAAGCCACTCCCGGCGTAAACCACCGTCCCATCAGACGCAGCTAAAACAGGCTGTCCCAAATCCCCGGCGATATCAATGCCTTTATTCAAACTACCGTTTGAAGAGAATTTTCCAATTAAAATACCGTTCGAAGGCCAGCCCCAGCCCTTTGGCGCGGGGCCTGCAGGCGGTAATGGCGCTGGCGCGGGCTGGCTCGCAATCGTTGGCGCGGCCCCTGCCGGACGACGAATTACCGTGGTTTTACTTGAAGAAGATGCGCTCGAAGCCGACTTTGTAACCACCGCTGTCGACGCCGAACCCGAGCGACCGTCAAAGCGGATGGTCTGCCCCGGATGAATGGTGTACGGCTCGGCAATATTGTTGCGCGCGGCCAGGGCCTTGTAGTCCCAGCCATAACGGAAGGCAATCGAGAACAGTGTGTCACCACGACGAACCGTGTATTGCCCTGTGGTCACCGTCGGGCGCTGCGGTACCGCGCTGGTGCGATCGACGACCCCGGCGCTGCTCGACTTATTGCTCGAACAGCCGACCAACAGAGAACTCAAGACAAGGCCCATCACCAGTCGCTGAAAGCTTGTTGTACCTATACGCTGCGCAATGACTGTGAGACTCACCCGCCGCTCCCTTTGTGGTGGTTGAAGATAAATGGTGCCTGGCTCAGGCATGAAGTGTCGCAAGTATAACCGGCCGTCCGCGCTTTACCCCCGGCAAAGCGAAATCGGCAGGCACAGGCATATCGATCAGGATTCAATGTGGCTTAACCGATTGATCACGCTGTAAGACCAAGCCGATCAAACAGAATTCACCCGTTTTAAACAAATGCTCAGGCCAGGGGCCCGTTAAGCAGGGGAACGAAACGCACAGCGCCGAGAACCTGCCGCGAAAACCCTTGTTCTTCACGAATGATCAGCATCAATTGCTGTACCTCGCCGGAGCCGACCGGAATCACCATCCGGCCACCTGGCGCCAGTTGGTCCAACAGGGCCTGAGGTATATCGGTCGCGACTGCGGTCACGATAATCCCGTTGTACGGCGCCAGTGCCGGCCAGCCTTCCCAGCCGTCACCCCAACGGAACACCACGTTGCGCAGGTTCAGTTCGACCAGGCGCTCCTTGGCCCGATCCTGCAACACCTTGATCCGCTCGACCGAAAACACCCGCTCCACCAACTGCGACAACACCGCCGTCTGATAACCCGAGCCGGTGCCGATCTCCAGTACCTTGTCCAACGGCCCCGCCGCCAGCAGCAGCTCGCTCATGCGCGCCACCATATAGGGCTGCGAGATCGTCTGGTTGTGCCCGATCGGCAAGGCCGTGTCTTCATAGGCCCGATGCGCCAGGGCCTCATCGACGAACAGATGCCGTGGAGTGCGCCGAATGACTTCCAGCACCTGGGTGTTGGACAGGCCTTCATCGTAAAGACGCTGGATCAACCGCTCGCGGGTCCGCTGGGAGGTCATCCCGATGCCGCGACGCAACAGATCGTCCTGCTCGCGAGCCATCAGCGCAGTCCCTCCAGCCAACCGTCCAGACTTCTGAAGGCATCGTTGAAGGTGCGATCGAGCTGCAACGGCGTAATCGAAACATAGCCCTGCATGATGGCGTGGAAATCCGTACCCGGGCCGCCGTCCTCGGCGTCCCCCGCCGCGGCGATCCAATAGCCGGCCTTGCCGCGAGGGTCCACGGTTTTCATCGGCGCCGCCGCGCGGGCGCGATGCCCCAGGCGAGTCAGTTGAATGCCGCGGATATGATCGAGGGGCAGATTGGGAATGTTCACGTTCAATACGGTGCGAGGTGGCAGATCAAGTTGGCCATGGGCCTCCACCAGTTTACGCGCGAAATGGGCAGCCGTCGGCAGGTTGTCCACCTGACGCGAAACGAACGAAAAGGCAAACGCCGGAAGATCCAGAAAACGCCCTTCCAAGGCCGCGGCGACAGTGCCGGAATACAGCACGTCGTCACCCAGGTTCGCCCCGAGGTTGATGCCGGACACCACCATGTCCGGATCGCGCTCCAGCAGCCCGTTGAGGCCCAGGTGCACGCAGTCGGTGGGTGTGCCATTGAGACTGATGAAACCATTACTCAAGGTGTGCGGATGCAACGGACGGTCGAGCGTCAGCGAGCTGCTGGCGCCGCTTTTGTCCTGCTCCGGGGCGATCACCACGCACTCGGCGTAATCCGCCAGCGCAGCATGAAGCGCGGCGAGACCGGGTGCTGCTACACCATCGTCGTTAGAAATCAGAATACGCATGGGCTGTCCGTCTGCCCCACCGGCACCAGATCGACGAGTTCACGCACCAATACGGTGGCGAAGCATCCGGCCGGCAGGACGAATTCCAGTTGCAGAATGTCAGGCTCGGGATAATGCCACGTCAACCCGCCAATGGGCAGCCGCAGGATGCGACGTTCGTGGCTCATTCCGGCGTTAATCAACCAATCGCGCAGGTCCGCTTCGCTGGCAGCCACCTGCTGTTCCAGCCGATGCGTCGCCCCGGCGGCGGGCGACTCGCCCTCCCCCCACTGCGGCCCGGTGGGGTGCAGGTCGAGGATGGCCAGGCGCGGATCGCTGCATTCGGCTTCGCCAGCCGGGAAGAAACTGCGGCTGTCGGTGAAAGCCAGCAGGTCGCCGACCTGGGCGCGCTGCCAACTGCCATCGGCGACGCGCGCCGCCAGCACCCGGTTGAACAGATAACTGCGCGCGGTGGACAGCAGCCGCGAACGCACGTTGCGTTGCTCCGGCAAGGCTTTGCGGGCCGCCCAGGCGCGGGCATCCACCAAATTGCCGCCGTCATGGCCAAAACGCTGGGCGCCGAAATAGTTGGGGATGCCGTGCTTGGCGATCAATTGCAGGCGCTCTTCGATCCCGGCCTTGTCGGCCTTGAGTTCGGTCAGGCGCAGGGTAAAGCCGTTGGCCGCATGGGCACCGCGTTGCAACTTGCGCTTGTGGCGGGCCTGCTTGAGGATCTTCAGCGTGTGGTTTTCAGCCGCTGCCAGATCGGGATCGGCCTTGCCAGGCAGTTGCACGCTGAACCACTGCCGGGTCAACGCCTGGCGGTCCTTCAAGCCGGCATAGCTGACGGTGCGCAACGGCACCCCCGCCGCCTTGGCAATCCGCCGCGCCGCTTCCTCGGTGTTCAGGCCGCGCTTTTCCACCCACAACCACAGGTGTTCGCCTTCGCCGGTCAGTGGAGTATCCAGGACTTCGTCGACCTGGAAGTCTTCGGCAGTGGCCTTCAGTACCGCGCTGCCCAGGGCTTCGCCATAGGCCCGTGGGCCCAGCAGTTGCAGTTCGTTCATGCGCGCAGCAACAAGGCAACGGAATGGACGGCGATGCCTTCTTCGCGCCCGACAAAACCGAGCTTTTCGGTGGTGGTGGCCTTGACGTTCACTTGATCGAGCTCGACCTGCAGGTCCGCGGCAATCAGCCCGCGCATGGTTTCGATATGGGGCGCCATCTTCGGTGCCTGGGCCACGATGGTGTTATCGACGTTGCCGACCTTCCAGCCCTTGGCATGGACCAGTGCGACGACATGACGCAACAGCGCACGGCTGTCGGCGCCCTTGAACTGCGGATCGGTGTCCGGGAAGTGTTTGCCGATGTCGCCCAGCGCAGCCGCGCCCAGCAAGGCATCGCTCAGAGCGTGCAGCAGCACGTCGCCATCGGAATGGGCGAGCAGCCCGAAGCTGTGTGCGATACGCACGCCGCCCAGAGTGATGAAATCGCCTTCAGCGAAACGGTGCACATCGTAGCCGTGGCCAATACGCATAAAAAAACGCCCTGATTGAGTCAGGGCGTGATTCTACCTGCTTTGGCGGACATTAGGCGCCCAGAGCGCGCGCATGATGCTGCAGGTGGTCGTCAATGAAGCTGGCGATGAAGAAATAGCTGTGGTCGTAGCCCGGTTGCAGGCGCAACGTCAGCGGATGACCGGCGGCTTTCGCCGCCTGTTGCAGCACTTCCGGCTTGAGTTGATTGGCCAGGAAATCGTCACGATCGCCCTGGTCCACCAGCAGCGGCAGCTTTTCGCTGGCTTCCTGGATCAACACGCTGGCATCCCATTCGCGCCAGCGGGAACGCTCTTCGCCCAGGTAGCGGGAAAAGGCTTTCTGCCCCCAGGGGCAATCCATCGGGTTGCTGATCGGCGCGAAGGCCGACACCGACTGGTAGCGCCCCGGGTTGCGCAGCGCGCAGACCAGAGCCCCGTGCCCGCCCATGGAGTGACCGCTGATACCGCGCTTGTCCGAGGCCGGGAAATGCGCCTCGACCAGGGCTGGCAGCTCCTGCACCACATAGTCATGCATGCGGTAATGCTCGGCCCAGGGTTGCTGGGTGGCATTGAGGTAGAACCCCGCCCCCAGGCCGAAGTCCCAGGCGCCGTCCGGGTCGCCCGGCACGCCGGGGCCGCGCGGGCTGGTGTCCGGCGCGACGATGATCAACCCCAGCTCGGCGGCCAGGCGCTGGGCGCCGGCCTTCTGCATGAAGTTCTCGTCGGTGCAGGTCAGGCCGGACAACCAGTACAGCACCGGCAGCTTGCCGCCCTGCTCCGCCTGCGGCGGCAGGTAGACGGCAAACACCATGTCGCAGCCCAGCACCTCGGAATGATGCTTGTAGCGTTTGTGCCAGCCGCCGAAGCTTTTCTGGCAGGACAGGTTTTCCAGACTCATGGCCGACCTCAGAAATGGATGACGCTACGGATGCTCTTGCCTTCGTGCATCAGGTCGAAAGCCTTGTTGATGTCCTCCAGGCCCATGGTGTGGGTGATGAAGGTGTCCAGGGGGATTTCGCCGGTCTGGGACATTTCCACATAACTTGGCAACTCGGAACGGCCACGCACGCCGCCGAACGCCGAACCGCGCCATACACGACCGGTCACCAGCTGGAACGGACGGGTGGCGATTTCCTGGCCGGCACCGGCCACGCCGATGATCACCGACTCGCCCCAGCCCTTGTGGCAGCACTCCAGCGCGGCACGCATCAGTTGGACATTGCCGATGCACTCGAAGGAGAAGTCCACGCCGCCGTCGGTCATGTCGACGATGACCTCCTGGATCGGCCGGTCGAAGTCTTTCGGGTTCACGCAATCGGTGGCGCCCAGTTGCTTGGCGATTTCGAACTTGGCCGGGTTGATGTCGATGGCGATGATTCGGCCAGCCTTGGCTTTCACCGCGCCGATCACCGCCGACAGGCCGATGCCGCCCAGGCCGAAGATCGCCACGGTGTCGCCGGCCTTGACCTTGGCGGTATTGATCACCGCACCGATCCCGGTGGTCACGCCACAACCGAGCAGGCAGACCTTCTCCAGCGGCGCTTCCTTCTGGATCTTGGCCACGGAGATTTCCGGCAGCACGGTGTACTCGGAAAAGGTCGAGGTGCCCATGTAATGGAAAATCGGCTGGCCTTTATAGGAGAAACGGGTGGTGCCGTCGGGCATCAAGCCCTTGCCCTGAGTGGCGCGGATCGCCTGGCACAGGTTGGTCTTGCCCGACAGGCAGAATTTGCACTTGCCGCATTCCGGGGTGTACAGCGGGATCACATGATCGCCCACGGCCACCGAGGTCACGCCCTCGCCGATGGCCTCGACCACCGCACCGCCTTCGTGACCGAGGATCGCCGGGAAGATGCCTTCCGGGTCGGCGCCGGACAGGGTGTAGGCGTCGGTGTGGCAAACGCCGGAAGCGACGACCCGCAACAACACCTCGCCAGCCTTGGGCATGGCCACATCGACTTCAACGATCTCAAGGGGTTTCTTGGCCTCGAAGGCAACGGCAGCGCGCGACTTGATCATCCTGGGTCTCCAGCGAATAAAAACGAGACAAGGAGTGTAAAACAGCGCCGAGCGATGAATAATCCGGACAAAAGCAAAACATTATTGCCGCACAGGGATAATCACCATGAACGAGAACCGCTGGGAAGGCATCGACGAGTTCGTCGCCGTGGCCGAATGCAGCCAGTTCACCGCCGCGGCGGAGCGCCTTGGGGTGTCGTCGTCCCATATCAGCCGGCAGATCGTCCGCCTGGAAGAACGACTGCAGACCCGCCTGCTGTATCGCAGTACTCGCCGGGTGACCCTGACCGAAGCCGGGCAGACCTTCTTGCAGCATTGCCAGCGCCTGCAGGACGGGCGCGAAGAAGCGCTGCGCGCGGTGGGCGACCTGGCGAGCGAGCCTAAGGGCATGCTGCGCATGACCTGCGCGGTGGCCTATGGCGAGCGTTTCATCGTGCCACTGGTGACCAGCTTCATGGGGCTTTACCCACAGTTGCGGGTGGATATCGAGCTGAGCAACCGCCCCCTGGATCTGGTGCACGAGGGTCTCGACCTCGCGGTTCGCCTCGGCCGCCTGCAGGACTCACGGTTGGTGGCAACCCGCCTGGCGCCGCGGCGCATGTACCTCTGCGCCTCGCCGTCTTACCTGGAGCGCTACGGTCGCCCCCACAGCCTGTCGGAGCTGAGCCGCCACAACTGCCTGATAGGCAGCTCGGATATCTGGCAACTGGAGCAGGACGGCCGGGAGTTTTCCCAGCGGGTGCAAGGCAACTGGCGCTGCAACAGCGGGCAGGCGGTGCTGGATGCGGCCTTGCAGGGGGTAGGCCTCTGCCAGCTGCCGGATTACTACGTGCTGGAGCACTTGCATCAGGGCACGCTGATTTCCCTGCTCGAGGCGCATCAACCGCCGAATACCGCGGTGTGGGCGCTGTATCCGCAGCAACGGCATCTGTCGCCCAAGGTGCGCAAGCTGGTGGATTATCTCAAGGAAGGGCTGGCCAAGCGGCCGGAGTATTGTGGTTGAACCCTGGGATCTGATCGCAAACAGCTTGCTACAGGACTTGGGGTGATCTTCTGTAGGAGCGCAGCTTGCGCGCGATGAACGATAACGCGGTGAGCCAGGCATTCGGCGACGCGGTCATCGCGCGCAAGTCGGATCGCCTACCAGTAATGCAGGCTGATACCAGAGCTATCGACGATTGGCCCAACGCTGACGCAGCCATTCCAGGTCTTCCGGACGGGTCACCTTGAGGTTGTCCGCGCGCCCTTCGATCAGGCGTGGCGCCTGGCCGGCCCACTCCATCGCCGACGCCTCGTCGGTTATCGTCACATCCGCCACCAGGCTGTCGGCCAGGGCACGATGCAAGGCGCCAAGACGGAACATCTGCGGCGTATAGGCTTGCCAGATCAGGCTGCGATCCACGGTTTCCAGGACACGCCCGTGTTTGTCGATCCGCTTCAGGGTGTCGCGGGCCGGCACCGCGAGCAAGCCGCCCACCGGGTCGTCCGCCAGTTCGCCCAGCAGCTTGTCCAGGTCATCCCGGGACAGGTTTGGTCGCGCGGCATCGTGGACCAGCACCCAATCTTCATCGGCAGCGCCCTGGGCATGCAGATGGAGCAAGGCGTTGAGGACCGAGCCGGAGCGCTCCGCGCCACCTTCGACTCGCTGAATCCGCGAGTCATGGGCACAGGCCAGGGTCGGCCAGTAAGGATCGTCAAGCGCCAGGCTGACCACCAGCCCTTTCAGGGAAGGGTGGTCGAGGAAACAGCCGAGGCTGTGTTCGAGAATAGTGCGCCCGCCCAGTTGCAAGTATTGCTTGGGACGGTCCGCGGCCATACGGGCACCGACGCCCGCTGCAGGAATCACGGCCCAGAAGGCCGGTAACGACTGAATCATTGGGCCAACTGGTAGAGGGTCTCGCCCTCCTTGACCATGCCCAGTTCATGACGAGCCCGTTCTTCCACGGTCTCCATGCCTTTCTTCAATTCCATGACTTCCGCGTCGAGTACACGATTACGCTCCAGCAGACGCTCGTTTTCAGCGTGCTGATCGGCAATTTGCTGAGTCAGGTCGGCTACCTGCGCCAGGCTGCCATTCCCCACCCACAGGCGGTACTGCAGGCCAGCCAGCAGCAAGAGCAAGACGAGGAACAACCAATTGGGACTGCGCATCGAATATCGGGTATCCAGTGAAAAAAGACAGCCATGCCAACAACTTCGAACCTACTGATAGCACGAAGCCTGGAAGAACCAGGCTTGTGCTCTTAAGGCATCAGATTAGTGGCAAAAAACTCGCTGTAGCGATTTTCCCGACACAATCCGGTGTCTTTTTACCATCTACCGCTTAACCGCGAAACTCGCCGCGGCCGTTGTATTTGGCCTTGCCGTTCAATTGCTCTTCGATACGCAGCAATTGGTTGTACTTGGATACGCGGTCGGAACGGCACAGCGAACCGGTCTTGATCTGGCCAGCCGAAGTACCCACAGCCAGGTCGGCGATGGTCGAATCTTCGGTTTCGCCGGAACGGTGCGAAATCACGGCGGTGTAACCGGCCGCCTTGGCCATCTGGATAGCTTCCAGGGTTTCGGTCAGGGTGCCGATCTGGTTGAACTTGATCAGGATCGAGTTGGCGATCTTCTTGTCGATGCCTTCTTTCAGGATCTTGGTGTTGGTCACGAACAGGTCGTCGCCCACCAGCTGGGTCTTCTCGCCGATCTTGTCGGTGAGGATCTTCCAGCCAGCCCAATCGGATTCGTCCAGGCCGTCTTCGATGGAGATGATCGGGTAACGCTCGGTCAGGCCTTTGTGGTAGTCGGCGAAACCTTCGGCGGTGAACACCTGGCCTTCGCCGGACAGGTTGTACTTGCCGTCTTCGAAGAACTCGCTGGCCGCGCAGTCCAGGGCCAGGGTCACGTCGGTGCCCAGCTTGTAACCGGCATTGGCCACGGCTTCGGAGATCACTTTCAGGGCGTCTTCGTTGGAAGCCAGGTTCGGCGCGAAACCGCCTTCGTCACCTACCGCAGTGCTCAGGCCACGGGCCTTCAGCACGGCCTTGAGGTGATGGAAAATCTCGGTGCCCATGCGCAGGCCTTCGGAGAAGGACTTGGCGCCCACTGGCTGCACCATGAATTCCTGGATGTCGACGTTGTTATCGGCGTGCTCGCCACCGTTGATGATGTTCATCATCGGTACCGGCATCGAGTAGACGCCCGGGGTGCCGTTCAGGTTGGCGATGTGCGCGTACAGCGGCAGGTCCTGGTCCTGTGCTGCTGCCTTGGCCGCAGCCAGGGAAACGGCGAGGATCGCGTTGGCACCCAGGGTTGCCTTGTTGTCGGTACCGTCCAGCTTGATCATGGCCTGATCGAGGGCTTTCTGGTCGCTTGGGTCTTTGCCCAGCAGCAGGTCGCGGATCGGGCCATTGATGTTGGCGACGGCCTTCAGCACGCCCTTGCCCAGGTAACGGCTCTTGTCGCCATCACGCAGCTCCAGCGCTTCACGGGAGCCGGTGGAAGCACCGGACGGCGCGCAAGCGCTGCCGATGATGCCGTTATCGAGAAGCACGTCCGCTTCGACGGTGGGGTTGCCACGGGAGTCGAGAACTTCACGACCTTTGATGTCGACGATTTTTGCCATTGTTGTAAACACTCCAAAGTTGACGAAAACGACGCAGCTGAAGGGAATCTCTTTTACCGTCGGCAAGCAGGAAACAGGGGGCGGACTTGCGGACGATAAGGCTCAGGCCCGCGGGCCTGAGCAATTAATCGTGCGGTACTTTACCGGAGAAATGGGTGTTACGCGGTCTCTACCGTCGGAAAACTCTTAACCAGTTCGTCCAGGGCCTTGAGCTGGGCCAGGAAAGGTTCGAGTTTGTTCAGGCGCAGGGCGCATGGACCGTCGCATTTGGCGTTGTCCGGGGCCGGGTGCGCTTCCAGGAACAGGCCGGCCAGAGATTGGCTCATGCCGGCCTTGGCCAGGTCAGTGACCTGGGCGCGGCGACCGCCGGCCGAATCGGCGCGGCCACCAGGCATCTGCAACGCGTGGGTCACGTCGAAGAACACCGGGTATTCGAACTGCTTCATGATGCCGAAGCCGAGCATGTCCACTACCAGATTGTTGTAACCGAAGCTCGAACCACGCTCGCACAGGATCAACTGATCGTTACCCGCTTCTTCGCACTTGCTCAGGATGTGTTTCATTTCCTGGGGTGCGAGGAACTGGGCTTTCTTGATGTTGATCACCGCGCCGGTCTTGGCCATCGCGACCACCAGGTCGGTCTGGCGCGACAGGAAGGCCGGCAGCTGAATGATCTCGCAGACCTCGGCGACAGCTGCCGCCTGGTGCGGTTCATGGACGTCGGTGATGATCGGCACGCCGAAGGCTTGCTTGATGTCCTGGAAGATGCGCATGCCCTCTTCCAGGCCAGGACCGCGATAAGAGGTCACAGAAGACCGGTTGGCCTTGTCGAAACTGGCCTTGAACACGTAAGGGATACCGAGCTTTTCGGTGACCTTCACGTACTCTTCGCAGACCTGCATCGCCATGTCGCGGCTTTCCAGCACGTTCATGCCGCCGAACAGGACCATGGGCTTGTCGTTGGCAATCTCGATGTCGCCGACGCGGATGATCTTCTGTGCCATCGGGGTTACGCCTTCTTCTGGTGTTGAGCCAAAGCCGCCTTGACGAAGCCACTGAACAGCGGATGGCCGTCACGTGGCGTCGAGGTGAACTCCGGATGGAACTGGCAGGCGACGAACCATGGATGATCCGGAGCCTCGACCACTTCAACCAGCGCAGCATCGGCGGAACGACCGGAGATTTTCAGACCGGCTTCGATCATCTGAGGCAGCAGGTTGTTGTTCACTTCGTAACGGTGACGGTGACGCTCGACGATCACGTCCTTGGCATAGCAATCGTGCACCTTGGAGCCGGCTTCGAGCAGGCATTCCTGAGCGCCGAGACGCATGGTGCCGCCCAGGTCGGACGCTTCGGTACGGGTTTCGACCGCGCCGGTGGCATCGGCCCACTCGGTGATCAGGCCAACGACCGGGTGACCGCTGGCGCGATCGAACTCGGTGGAGTTGGCGTCTTTCCAGCCCATGACGTTACGCGCGAACTCGATCACGGCCACTTGCATGCCCAGGCAGATACCCAGGTAAGGCACCTTGTTTTCACGAGCGTACTGAACGGCGGTGATCTTGCCTTCCACGCCGCGCAGACCAAAGCCGCCTGGAACCAGGATCGCATCGACGCCTTCCAGCAGCGCGGTGCCCTGGTTCTCGATGTCTTCGGAATCGATGTAGCGCAGGTTGACCTTGGTACGGTTGGTGATGCCGGCGTGACTCATCGCTTCGATCAGCGACTTGTAGGCGTCCA
>NZ_JBNNVU010000078.1:0-25234 GCF_050280705.1 Pseudomonas sp. NPDC089530
AATTCGCTATGACGATCTGTCCGCCGAGCGCGCGCTGGTCAGTCTTTTGCCGGGGCGGACGACGGTTGTCGGCACCGATCGCGATGGTGGTGGCGGGCCTGATCATCGGTAACCTGGGGCGCAACCTGGCGATGAACGACATGACCCGGCGTTACCTGGACGGTTTCTGGGAGCTGCTGGACGACATGCTCAACGCCCTGCTGTTCGCCCTGATCGGCATGGAGCTTTTGCTGCTGCCGTTCAACTGGCTGCACCTGGCGGCGGCGAGCCTGCTGGCGGTGGCGATCGTGCTGTCGCGGCTGCTCACCGTAGCCCCGGCCATCGTCCTGCTGCGCCGCTGGCGCAGCGTACCGCGCGGCACCATCCGGGTCCTGACCTGGGGTGGGTTGCGCGGCGGGGTTTCGGTGGCGTTGGCCCTGGCCCTGCCGCTGGGCCCGGAGCGCGACCTGGTGCTGAGCATCACCTACATCGTGGTGCTGTCGTCGATCCTCCTGCAGGGCCTGACCATCGGCAGACTGGTACGCCATGTGACCCGTGATGCACCGGCCACCGCGCAGGATGCGCACTGACAATCCACCCGCAGGGGCGAGCGTGCTCGCTCCTGCAGGTACGGTTCAGGCGACGGGCTCGTCGTCCTTGAACTGGTCCTTCACGTATTTGATTTCGGTACGGCCGTGGGGCGCCGGCAAGCCGTCCTCGCCCAGGTTGACGAAGACCATCTTCTCCACGGTGAGGATGCTCTTGCGGGTGATCTTGTTGCGCACTTCACAGGTCAGGGTGATCGAGGTGCGGCCGAATTCGGTGGCGGTGATGCCCAGCTCGATGATGTCGCCCTGGCGCGAGGCGCTGACGAAATTGATCTCGGAAATGTACTTGGTGACCACGCGCTGGTTGCCCAGCTGGACGATGGCGTAGATCGCCGCCTCTTCGTCGATCCAGCGCAACAGGCTGCCGCCGAACAGCGTGCCGTTGGGGTTGAGGTCTTCGGGTTTTACCCACTTGCGGGTGTGGAAATTCATGCTCACTCCTGACCGTCTTGCCGATTGATGCCGGCATCATGGCAGACCCCGACGCAGAGCTCTATTGGGCTTCTACTATGGTCGCGATTACCGTTCGCACATCGTCCGACAGAAATCCTTGGGAAGTCGCAGGCAGATCGCTATAATCGCCTCCGTTTCAAAACGGTAACGCTCAGCTGATACCGTTTTCCCGCCACCTGTCCGAGGGGCGCTGCAGCAGGTTCGACCTGTCAGGCTCGGATGGGGCGTTGTCTGATCGGAATGCTCCGATCGGTCACTAAACGCACAACGGCGCCCATTCGCATACTTACGAATGGAGGCTCTTCATGAGCGCTGTAATCACGCCTGTAGAATTTACCGACTACAAAGTCGCCGACATGTCCCTGGCTGCCTGGGGCCGTCGCGAAACCATCATCGCCGAATCGGAAATGCCGGCCCTGATGGGTCTGCGCCGCAAGTACGCCGCTGAACAACCGCTCAAGGGCGCGAAGATTCTCGGCTGCATCCACATGACCATTCAGACTGCCGTGCTGATCGAGACCCTGGTTGCCCTGGGTGCCGAAGTACGCTGGTCGTCCTGCAACATCTTCTCGACTCAAGACCAGGCCGCTGCCTCCATCGCCGCTGCCGGCATCCCGGTATTCGCCTGGAAAGGCGAGACCGAGCAAGAGTACGAGTGGTGCCTGGAGCAGACCATCCTCAAGGATGGCCAGCCTTGGGACGCCAACATGATCCTCGACGACGGCGGCGACCTGACCGAGCTGCTGCACAAGAAGTACCCGCGCGTGCTGGATCGCGTTCACGGCGTGACCGAAGAAACCACCACCGGCGTACACCGCCTGCTGGACATGCTGGCCAAAGGCGAGCTGAAGATCCCGGCCATCAACGTCAACGACTCGGTGACCAAGAGCAAGAACGACAACAAGTACGGCTGCCGTCACAGCCTGAACGATGCGATCAAGCGCGGCACCGACCACCTGCTGTCCGGCAAGCAAGCGCTGGTCATCGGCTACGGTGACGTGGGCAAGGGCTCGGCCCAGTCCCTGCGTCAGGAAGGCATGATCGTCAAGGTTTCCGAAGTCGACCCGATCTGCGCCATGCAGGCCTGCATGGACGGTTTCGAACTGGTTTCGCCCTTCATCGACGGCATCAACACCGGCACCGAAGCCAGCATCGACAAGGCCCTGCTGGGCAAGATCGACCTGATCGTGACCACCACCGGTAACGTCAACGTGTGCGACGCGAACATGCTCAAGGCCCTGAAGAAGCGTGCCGTGGTCTGCAACATCGGTCACTTCGACAACGAAATCGACACCGCTTTCATGCGCAAGAACTGGGCATGGGAAGAAGTGAAGCCACAGGTGCACAAGGTTCACCGTACCGGTCCAGGCGCTTTCGACGCCCAGAACGACGACTACCTGATCCTGCTGGCCGAAGGCCGCCTGGTGAACCTGGGTAACGCCACCGGTCACCCAAGCCGCATCATGGACGGTTCGTTCGCCAACCAGGTACTGGCGCAGATCTTCCTGTTCGAACAGAAGTACGCCGACCTGTCGCCAGCCCATATAGCCTAGCGCCAGACCGTTGAAGTACTGCCGAAGAAACTCGACGAAGAAGTGGCCCTGGAAATGGTCCGCGGCTTCGGCGGAGTGGTCACTCAACTGACCAAGCAACAGGCTGACTACATCGGCGTGACCGTCGAAGGCCCGTTCAAGCCGCACGCTTACCGCTACTGATCGGTTCTGCCGCCTGCTCTCTCTCAGGAAGCAGGCGGCAGAAACCCTGCTGCTCCCTGCAGGAGCGAAGCTTGCTCGCGATAGCCGCACCGCGGAGTTTTTTGAAAACCGCGGCGCCTGCATCGCGAGCAAGCTTCGCTCCTACGAGCAGCCCAGCACCCGCAAGGCTTACGAGTTTCCAAGGGTATGACCATGTCCCAAGACCGTCGCTACAGCTTCGAGTTCTTCCCGACCAAGACCGATGCTGGGCATGAAAAACTGCTCGCCACTGCCCGCCAGCTGGCCAGCTACAACCCCGACTTCTTCTCCTGCACCTACGGTGCCGGTGGCTCGACCCGCGACCGCACGCTCAACACCGTGCTGCAGCTGGAAAGCGAAGTGAAGATTCCCGCCGCGCCGCACCTGTCCTGTGTGGGCGATAGCAAAGCCGACCTGCGTGGCCTGCTGAGCCAGTACCAGGCCGCCGGCATCAACCGCATCGTCGCCCTGCGCGGCGACCTGCCTTCGGGCATGGGCATGGCCAGTGGCGAGCTGCGTCACGCCAACGACCTGGTGAGCTTCATTCGCGAGGAAACCGGCGAGCACTTCCATATCGAAGTGGCGGCCTATCCGGAAATGCACCCCCAGGCGCGCAATTTCGAGGACGACCTCAACAACTTCGTGCGCAAGGCCAACGCCGGCGCCAGCAGTGCGATCACCCAGTACTTCTTCAACGCCGACAGTTATTTCTACTTCGTCGAACGCGTGAGGAACATGGGGGTAAACATTCCGATCGTTCCGGGCATCATGCCGATCACCAATTACAGTAAGCTCGCACGCTTCTCCGATGCCTGCGGCGCGGAAATCCCGCGTTGGATCCGCAAGCAACTGGAAGCCTACGGCGACGACAGCCAGAGCATCCAGGCGTTCGGCGAACAGGTCGTCACCGAAATGTGTGAACGTTTGTTGCAAGGCGGTGCGCCAGGACTGCACTTCTATACTCTGAACCAGGCCGAGCCCAGCCTCGCCGTCTGGAACAACCTGAAGCTGCCGCGTTAACCACCCGACAACATCGGAAGAAGGCCTTGGCGGAACCCAAGGCCTTTTTTTTACCTCCCATACATCTGAAGGATCGCCGTAGATGTCCACAGGCAGCACCGCAGTACGCCCACAACTGATCTATCTGGTCTACGGCGCCGCGACCTATCACCAGGAAGCCGTGTTCAGCATTGCCAGCGCCTTGGCCGGCCTGCGCGAAACCCCGGGAGAAGCCCTCGATATCCAGGTTTTCACCGACAATGCCGAGCCCTACCGCGACCTGCCCGTGCGTGTGCGCCCGCTGGACGAGGAGACCCGCCAGGCCTGGATCGCGCCTCACGGCTACCACTTCCGCGCCAAGCACGTGGTGATGCGCCAGGTGCTGCAAGAGTCCGAACTGGCGCTGCTGATCGACACCGACACCTTCTTCCACTGCTCGCCGCTGGAACTGTTCCGCCGCGTGCAGCCCGGCACCCTGCTGTGCAATGCCTTTGGCATGCGCTACGGCGCCAACCGGGAGTCCGACCTGTACCAGTACCTGGCCGGCCTGCTGCAGGAACGCAAACTCGCCGACGACCAGATGCCGCTGCTGAATTCCGGCGTGATCGGCCTGCACCGGGCGGACGCCGATGTGCTGGAGCGCTCCATCGCCCTGATGGACGAGCTGTACCCCCTGGCCCACGGCGCCTACACCCTCGAGGAGTTCTGCCTGTCGGTGGCGGCCTACCGGGTCAAGCAGGTGCGCGAATGCCCTGACCTGATTCATCACTACTGGAGCCGCAAGCAGCTGTTTCGCGCCAAGACCAAGGCCTGGCTGGACAAACACCGCGCCGCCCTCACCAGCAGCGACGCCCTGGACGAAACCCGCCTGGTCACCGCGACCCTGCCGCGCCCGCCAGCCCTGCAACGCCTGGCCTACAAGGTGGTGACCATGGCCCTGCCCAAGCACCAGCGGCAGTTCATGCGGGAAATTCTCTACGGCTGCTACCGCCACACCAACGAATTCGACCAGGCCTGCGCCCCGGTCTGGTGGGAAAAGGCCCGGGAAAATGCGGAAAACCGCCTGAAACAGTCGCTCGACAACCACCAACTGGAACACTGGTTCAACCACCCGGTGATTCGCCTGGTACTGGGCCAGCGACGCAAGGCAATCTGCCTGCATCTGCTCGAGGCAAAAGCTGACTGAGGCTTGAGCTAGACAGCCTCTAGCCATTGAACGGCCTCTGGGCGTAATCTCCCGCGATGCCCGTCATTGCCCAGCTGCTGACAGCCTTCATCCTCGCTTGCCTGAGCCTGACCGCCCATGGCGAGAAGCTGCGTATTGTCACCGAGCCCTGGGCCCCTTACGTGTATGAGGAACAGGGCAAGGTCCGGGGGCTGGACTACGAAACCACGGCCATCGTCTTCCAGCGCCTGGGGGTCGAAGTCGAATGGCAGTTCCTGCCCTGGAAGCGCTGCCTGGCCATGCTCGAACAAGGCCAGGCCGACGGCGCCCTGGACATCTTCCACAGCGACGAACGCGAAAGCAGCCTGCTCTACCCCAGCGAGCCGCTGTCGGATGTCGAGTTCGTGATGTTCTATGCCAACGACCGGCCCCACCCGTTCCGCACCCTGGACGACCTGCGCGGGCTGACCGTGGGCACCTCCCCCGGCTACCTGTACAGCCAGGATTTCAGGGAATCGACGCTGTTCAAGCACGAGCCGGCGCCGACCCACGAGGCCAACTTCGGCAAGCTGCTGCGCGGCCGCATCGACCTGCTGATCACCGACCGCCGGGTCGGCCAGCACCTACTGGACCAGTTGCAGATTCGCGACCGGATCAGCGAAAACCCCGTGGTCATCAGCCGCCAGAGCCAGTTCCTGGCGGTGCGGCGCAATGCCGGCATGGACTTGCTGGTGCAGCGTTTCGGCGCCGAGCTCAAGCGCTTCAAGCGCGAGCCGGCCTACGCCGAACTGAGCGCCCGCTACGGCGCAGCACCGGCTATCGCCGACTCCAGCGCCGCACCGGCCGAAGCGCCGGTCAAAACCGTTGAGCAGCAGGAACGCAGCGCACGCTGATTGCTCTGTTATACTCCGGCCTTCCCGCCAGGCTCACGCCCGGACGCTCGATCCTGTTCAAGGCCTCTCGATACCGCTACAGCGCAGCCACAAGGCCCGCGCGAGCCCTCGCCGATGAGTCTTCAGGAACCAGCAGGACCGGACGGGATTGCGTCCTCTTGAACGCCATTCGCGCCAGGCAAGATTATCCCTCTGGGCCAAGCCCTCACTAAAACAGGATTACTCATGTCCTTTGCTTCCCTCGGTCTCTCCGAGGCTTTAGTCGGCGCCATCGAAGCCGCCGGCTACACCCAGCCTACTCCGGTGCAACAGCGGGCCATTCCCGCCGTGTTGCAAGGTCGCGACCTGATGGTGGCGGCACAGACAGGTACTGGTAAAACCGGCGGTTTCGCCCTTCCGATCCTGGAACGGCTGTTTCCCAACGGTCACCCGGACAAATCCCAGCGTCACGGCCCGCGCCAACCGCGGGTACTGGTCCTGACCCCCACCCGCGAACTGGCCGCGCAAGTGCATGACAGCTTCAAGCTGTATGCCCGCAACCTGAAGTTCGTCAGCGCCTGCATCTTCGGCGGCGTCGGCATGAACCCGCAGGTCCAGGCCATGGCCCGTGGCGTCGACGTGCTGGTGGCCTGCCCCGGCCGCCTGCTCGACCTCGCCGGCCAGGGCAGCGTCGACCTGTCCCACGTGGAAATCCTCGTGCTGGACGAAGCCGACCGCATGCTCGACATGGGCTTCGTCCATGACGTGAAGAAAGTCCTCGCCCGCCTGCCCGCCAAGCGCCAGAACCTGCTGTTCTCCGCGACCTTCTCCAAGGACATCACGGACCTGGCCGGCAAGCTGCTGCACAACCCCGAGCGCATCGAAGTCACGCCGCCGAACACCACGGTCGAGCGTATCGAGCAACGGGTGTTCCGCCTGGCCGCGAGCCACAAGCGCGCGTTGCTGGCCCACCTGATCACCGCCGGTGCCTGGGAACAGGTGCTGGTCTTCACCCGGACCAAGCACGGTGCCAACCGCCTGGCCGAGTACCTGGACAAGCACGGCCTGACCGCCGTTGCCATCCACGGCAACAAGAGCCAGAACGCCCGCACCAAGGCCCTGGCCGACTTCAAGGCCGGTGAAGTGCGGATCCTGGTCGCCACCGATATCGCCGCCCGCGGCCTGGACATCGACCAGTTGCCACACGTGGTCAACTTCGAGCTGCCGAACGTCGACGAAGACTACGTGCACCGCATCGGCCGTACCGGTCGTGCCGGTCGTTCGGGCGAGGCCATCTCCCTGGTCGCGCCGGACGAAGAGAAGCTGCTCAAAAGCATCGAGCGCATGACCAAGCAGAAGATCCCTGATGGCGATCTGCAGGGCTTCGATGCCAGCGCGGTGGAAGCCGAGAAACCGGAAGTGCGCGAGCGTCCGGACGTGCGCAACCCGCGCAATGCCCGTGGCGCCCGCGGCGACGGCGCGAACAGCGGTGGCGGCGGCCGTAAGGACAAAGGCAAGGACAAGGGCAAGGACAAGCCGGCCGCGCGCGGCGAGCGTCCGGCCCGGGAGCAGAAGCCTCGCGAAGGCACCCCGGCCAGCCAGAATCGTCAGCCGAAGCCAAGCCCGAACCGGGCCCCGGACGAGTTCCTGGACGACGACGTGGATAACTTCGGCAACCGCGCCGACTACGTCAGCCCGTACCAGAACAAGAACAACCAGGGCCGCGGCCGCCGTCCCGGCGCGCCAGGCCAGGGCGCTGCCACCGGCAACGCACCACGCGGTGGTGGCCAGGGTCGCTCCGGCGGTCAGCGCAACAGCGGCGGTGGCGGTGGTGCTGCCAACACCGGCAGCCAGCCTGCCAAGCGCAGCGGTTCCCGTGGCGGCGCCGCGCGCGATGGCCAAGGCCGTCGCGAAGACTCGCGCAACCGCCGCCCGGCCCGTGACGACCAGGGTCGCCAGGAACCGGCGGTGCAGAACCCGCGCAGCGTCCAGCCGAAGATCATGCACAAGGAATCGAAAGCCGACCGCTTCCCGACTCCCGAGCAGCTCGATCAACTGCCAAGCCGTCCACGGGGCGAGAAACCAGCGCTGCTGACCCGCAACCGCTGAGTTACCCGCCGCAATAAAAAACGCCCCTGATCTTGCGATCAGGGGCGTTTTTTTATGGCTTCCGTAGCCGCTGCCGAGCCTATGGCGAGGCTGCGATCGACCGGGAACCGGTCGCAGGCTTTTGCGGGCCTTTACGCAGCCTCACAGGCTCGGCAGCGGCTACGGCGAAACATTATTTCGCTTTCACACCTTCGAAGGTGATGTACAGGTCGACATTGTTGGAGGCCGGGCCCAGGTCCATCATCTTGCCGAAGTCCTGGCGGTTGATGCTGGTGGTGCCTTCGAAGCCAGCACGGTAGCCGCCCCATGGATCCTTGCCTTCACCCAGGAAGGTCGCCTTGACCACGACCGGCTTGGTCACGCCGTGCAGGGTCAGGTCGCCAGTCACGTCGGCAGTCTGCTTGCCATCGGCGTTCTTGCCGGTTGGCTTGACGCTGGTGGAGACGAACTTGGCGTTGGCGAACTTGCCCACGTCCAGGAAGTCTTTGCTGGCGATGTGCTTGTCACGCTCGGCGTGGTTGGTGAACACGCTGGCGGTGCGCACGTTGACTTCGATCTTGGCGTCTTCAGGCTTGGCCGCGTCGAAGCTGAACTTGCCGTCCAGATCCTTGAAGGTACCGGTGATGAAGCTGTAGCCCAGGTGGCTGATCTTGAAGTCGACGAAGGCGTGCTGGCCTTCCTTGTCGATCACGTAGTCCGCGGCCATCGCCTGACCGGCAGTCAACAGTGCAGAACCGATTGCCAGAGCGGCGAGAGTCTTTTTCAACATGCTTTCTATTCCTTTTGAGTCGAGGTTGAGCATCAGGCTTTGCGGCCCAGCATACGAGTCAGGGTCGCGTCACGATCGATAAAGTGGTGTTTCAGAGCGGCCAGAGCATGCAGCCCGGCGAAGATCACCAGGGCCCAGGCCAGGTACAGGTGCACCTCGCCAGCCACGTCCGCCTGGTCCGGCAGTCCGGAAACCAGAGCAGGAATTTCAAACAGGCCAAACACCGGGATCCCGACACCGTCTGCGGTGGAAATCAGGTAACCGGCAATCATCACAGCGAACAGACTGAGATAAAGGAAGCCATGGCCGAAGGCGGCGCCCAGGCGCGTCAGGCGACTGTAGCTGGCCGGTGCCGGCGGCGGTGGGCTGATAAAGCGCCACAACACCCGCAGCAGCATCGCCGCGAACAGCGTCAGGCCAATGCTCTTGTGCAGGTCCGGCGCGTCTTTGCGCCAGGTACTGTAGTAATCCAGGCCCACCATCCACAGGCCCAGGGCGAACAATCCGAAGACGGCCAGCGCCACACTCCAGTGCAGAAAAATGCTGACCCAGCCGTAGCGGGAAGAAGAATTGCGTAGCTGCATCACTTAGATCCTGTAAGAACTGCTGCCCAAGACTATCGATTTAACTATCGATTTAAAGCGGAAATTTTCGCTCTGAAATATCGAGAAATACGATGTTGATCCTACGAACAGTAAATTAACCAGGCATTAAGGTCTACCTAGAGGAAACGTGACAGAGCGTCCTGCCATTACCACCAATTCGCCTCACAACCCATGCAATGGGTTGTGACACGGCCTGGCATTGCATAGGCTTGCGCGATTGTTTGCCGGCGTCCTTCGGCACCGCCTCCAGGAGACTGAACATGGGCCTCAACCATCAGTGGATGCAACGCGATCTCGCGGTGTTATGGCACCCCTGCACCCAGATGAAAGACCACGAACAGCTGCCGCTGATCCCGATCAAGCGCGGCGAAGGCGTGTGGCTGGAGGACTTCGAGGGCAAGCGCTACCTCGATGCGGTCAGTTCCTGGTGGGTCAATGTGTTCGGCCACGCCAACCCGCGCATCAACCAGCGCATCAAGGATCAGGTCGATCAGCTGGAGCATGTGATCCTCGCCGGCTTCAGCCACCAGCCGGTGATCGAGCTGTCCGAGCGCCTGGTGCAGATCACCCCCGAGGGCCTGACCCGCTGCTTCTATGCCGACAACGGTTCGTCGTGCATCGAAGTGGCGCTGAAGATGAGCTTCCACTACTGGTTCAACCGCGGCCAGACCGACAAGAAGCGCTTCGTCACCCTGACCAACAGCTACCACGGCGAAACCATCGCCGCGATGTCGGTGGGCGACGTGCCGTTGTTCACCGAAACCTACAAGGCCCTGTTGCTGGACACCATCAAGGTGCCGAGCCCGGACTGCTACCTGCGCCCCGAGGGCGTGAGCTGGGAAGAACACTCGCGCACCCTGTTCGCCGCCATGGAACAGACCCTGGCCGAACACCACGCCACTATCGCCGCCGTCATCATCGAGCCGCTGATCCAGGGCGCCGGCGGCATGCGCATGTATCACCCGGTGTACCTCAAACTGCTGCGCGAGGCCTGTGACCGCTACGGCGTGCACCTGATCCACGATGAGATCGCCGTGGGCTTCGGCCGCACCGGGACGATGTTCGCCTGCGAACAGGCCGGCATCCGCCCGGACTTCCTCTGCCTGTCCAAGGCCCTCACCGGCGGCTACCTGCCGCTGGCCGCGTGCCTGACCACGGACGAGGTCTACAGCGCCTTCTACGACGACTACCCGACCCTGCGCGCCTTCCTCCATTCCCACAGCTACACCGGCAACCCCCTGGCTTGCGCGGCGGCCTTGGCGACCCTGGACATCTTCGAGCAGGACAACGTCATCGAGAACAACCAGGCCCTGGCCCGGCGCATGGCCAGCGCCACCGCGCACCTGGCGGACCACCCGCACGTTGCCGAAGTGCGCCAGACCGGCATGGTGCTGGCCGTCGAGATGGTCCAGGACAAGGCCAGCAAGACCGCCTACCCCTGGCAGGAGCGCCGTGGCCTGAAGGTGTTCCAGCACGCCCTGGAGCGTGGTGCCCTGCTGCGCCCCCTGGGCAGCGTGGTGTACTTCCTGCCGCCCTACGTGATCACCCCGGAACAGATCGACTTCCTCGCCATCGTTGCCAGCGAAGGCATCGATATCGCCACCAGTGACAAGGTCAGCGTGGCGGTTCCCGAAGACTTCCACCCAGGCTTCCGCGATCCGGGCTGAAGCCTTCGCGAGCAAGCCCTGACCGATACCGATCCAGAATTTTCCCCAGAGAACCACCATGAGACTGTCCCGCTTCTTTATCGACGCCCCCCTGAGCCTCGGCGACCACGAACTGCCGGAAGCCCAGGCCCACTACATCGGGCGCGTGCTGCGCATGGCCGAGGGCGATGCGTTGCAGCTGTTCGACGGCTCGGGCAACGAGTTCCGCGGCACGCTGCGGGAAGTCGGCAAGAAACGCGTGGTGGTGCAGCTCGATGAGCGCTTCGCCGGGCAGGTCGAGTCACCGCTGCAGGTCCACCTCGGCCAGGGCCTGTCCCGGGGCGAACGCATGGACTGGGCGATTCAGAAGGCCACTGAGCTTGGGGTGAGTGAAATCACCCCGATTTTCAGCGAGCGCTGCGAAGTGCGGCTCAAGGACGAACGCGCCGACAAGCGCCTGGCCCATTGGCGCCAGGTGGCCATCAGCGCCTGCGAACAATGCGGGCGCTCCCGGGTGCCAGTGATTCACCCGCCGGTGCTGCTGGCCGACTGGATCAAGCAGACCCAGGCCGACCTCAAGCTGGTGCTGCACCCGGTGGCCGAACCGCTGGCGAGCCACGCCAAACCGGCGACCCTGGCGTTCCTGATCGGGCCGGAAGGCGGTTTGTCCGATGCCGAAGTGGCCCAGGCCCAGGACGCGGGCTTCCAGCCGGCCCGCCTCGGGCCGCGGGTGCTGCGCACCGAGACCGCGCCAGTGGTAGCACTGGCCGTGGCCCAACAACTCTGGGGCGATTTCTAACCCGCCCCGCCTTCGCTTGACACACAGCGGCGCCCCCATCGCCAGCAAGCTTGGCTCCTACAGAAGCCCATCGGCAGCAACCCCGCCCCCCGTAGGAGCGGCCGGTCGACGCTCGATTGCCCGCGAAGCGTTTTGCCTGGCACTGCGCGGAGCACCCATCGCCGGCAAGCCTGGCTCCTACAGAAGCGGACCTGGGTTTACTGCACCGGGTCGCTCACCGGCCTGGCGATGATCGCCTTCAGCTCGCTGGTCATCGGGAATTCCAGGTTCAGGCCCTTGGGCGGAATCGGCTGCTCGAACCAGCGCTGGTAGATCCCGTTGATCTCCCCCGAGCTATACAGATCCGCCAGGGTGGCGTTCACCAGTTCGAGGAACTGCGGGTCGTCCTTGCGCACCATGCAGCTGTAGATTTCCCGCGACTGTTCCTCGCCGACCACCACCCAGTTATGCGGGTCGCGGGCCTTGGCCCGTTCGCCGTAAAGCAGCGCGTCGTCCATGTAGAACGCCGCGGCGCGACCGGATTGCAGCATCTGGAAGGCTTCGCCGTGGTCCTTGGCGCTGATCACGAACATGTCCAGCTTGTGCTCGAGGTTGTAGCTCTTGAGGAAACGCTCGTTGGTGGTGCCGGCGGTGGTCACCACGTTCTTGCCGCGCAGGTCGGCGAAGCTCTTGATGCCGCTGTCCTTGGCGGTCAGCAACTGGCCTTTGACGTAGATGAAGCCATAGGAAAACGCCACCTGCTTCTGCCGCTCGGCGGTGACCCCGGTGGAGCCGCACTCCAGGTCCACAGTGCCGTTCTGCACCAACGGGATGCGGGTCTGCGACGTCACCAGGTTGTACTTCACCGCCAGTTGCGGCTGCGCCAGCTTGTGGCGGATGCGCTCGACCACCTTGTTCGCCAGGTCCACCGAATAGCCCATGGGCTTGCCGCTGCTGTCACCCACGTAGGAAAACGGTACCGACGCATCGCGATAACCCAAGGTAATACTGCCGGCACTGGCGATCTTGCCCAGGGTGCCGGTCAGCGGCGCCTCGCTGGCGTACAGCGGGGAGCCGAGCAACAGACCCAGGGTGCAGCCGAGCAACGTGATTTTTTGCATTGTTATTCTCCGTTGTGGGTGAAGGCGTTAGCGGCGAGCCGCGATGACAGTGATTTCCACCAGGATCTCCGGGCGCGCCAGATCGGCCTGCACCGTGGTGCGGCTCGGCGCCTGCCCGGGGGACAGCCAGGCCGACCAGACCTCGTTCATCGCCGCGAAGTCGCGCTGGATGTCTTTCAGGTAAAGGGTCGCGCTGAGCAGATGATCCTTGTCGCTGCCGGCCTCGGCCAGCAAGGCGTCGATCTTGGCCAGCACTTCGCGGGTCTGGCCGGCGGCATCGGTGGCCGGGCCCGGTACCTGGCCGGAAAGGAAAACCAGATCGGCAAAGCTCACGGCGCCGCTGAGACGCTCGTTAGTGTGAAGACGCTGGATAGTCATGGAACCGTTCCTTGTACGCTAAGAATTCAGGCGGCATGGGGCGCGAGGCCCTGCATGTCGATGGAAGGTCGGCGCTGGCCGATCAGCTCGGCCAACAGCCGCCCGCTGCCACAGGCCAGGGTGAAACCCAGGGCACCATGGCCGAGGTTGAGCCACAGGTTGCGATAGCCGGTGGCGCCGATCAGCGGCACGCCGCTGGGGGTTGCCGGGCGCATGCCGGCCCACTCGACGGCAGCATCGTAGTCGCCGGCGCCGGCAAAGGTTTCCCGGGCCTGACGCTGCATCAGCGCCAGGCGCTTGGGGTCCGGGGCCGGATCGAAACCGACGATGTCGACCATGGCCGCCACCCGCAGCTGCTGGCCGATCCGCGCGTAGACGATCTTGCGGTTGTAGTCGGTGATGCTGATCTCCGGCGCCCGATGCTGGGCGCCAATGGGCACGCTGAGGCTGTAGCCCTTGAGCGGATACAGCGGCAACTTGAGCCCGGGCAGCGCCAGTTCGCCGCTGCGATGCCCGGCGGCGAGTATCAACTGATCCACCGCCAGCACCTCGTCGCCCAGCTCGATGGCCTGCACCTGGCCGCCCGCCTGGCGAAGCCCCGTGACCGTACGCCCCGTCAGCAGCTGGCAGCGACCGGAGGCCTGCAAGCGCGCCACCAGCTGCTGGCAGAAGGCGTGACAGTCGGCCACCTCCTCGTCCGGGGTGAAGACCCCACCGACAAAGGGCGCGTCGCCGAGGGTCGGTTCCAGTCCCACGCATTCGGCAGCGGACAGCACCTGCTGCTGGCTCGGGTCGGCCAGGCCGTGACGTGCATGCTCGAAACTGGCGGTTTCGCGAAAGGTCACCAGCTTGCCGTTGCGCCGCCAGTCGAAGCCGTCGAGCCGGTCCTCGTCGCGCCAGCGCTGCAAGGTGGCCTGGCTCAACAGCGCCAGGCGCAACAGGTGCGCGCCGTTGCGCCGGTTCACCGAACGCCGGCAGGCCGCCAGGAACCCGGCCAGCCAGCGCCACTGGGCCGGGTCCAGGCGCGGGCGCAGTTTCAGCGGCGAGTCGCCGCGCAGCATCCAGCCCAGGGCCTGCCAGGGCACGCCGGCATCGGCCAGCGGCGCCACGTAGCGGTACGACAGCTGGCCGCCGTTGGCGAAGCTGGTCTGGCTGGCGAAAGCGTCCCGCGCCTCCACCAGGCTGACGTCGAACCCCTCGCGAACCAGGGCGTAGGCGCTGGCCAGGCCAATGACCCCGCCGCCGATGATGCAAACCCGCTGTGCCATGTCAGTCCTTAACCCCTTGTTGAGCGGGCTTCAGGTTAGGGCCAGGTGACAGGCGCGGGACAATGAATAAAGATGGTCCACCCATAAACAAAGGTTATGGACTTGCCATGCGACTGCGCCATATCGAGATTTTCCAGGCCATCCGCCAGACCGGTTCGATCAGCGGCGCGGCGCAACTGCTGCACGTCTCCCAGCCGGCGGTGACCAAGGTGCTGCAACACGCCGAGCAGCAGCTCGGCTTCCCGCTGTTCCTGCGGGTCAAGGGCAAGCTGCAGGCCACCCCGGAGGCCCTGGAGCTGGAGCGCGAGGTGGACAAGGTCAGCGAAAGCCTGCAAGGAGTGCGGCGCCTGGCCCAGAGCCTGCGCCGCGAACCGGGCCACAGCCTGCGGATCGGCGCCACCCCGGCGCTGGCCCTGTCACTGTTGCCGCCGGCCATCGGCGAGTGGACCCGGCGCTACCCGGATATCCTCTGCGAGCTGTCCAGCGCCCACAGCCGCGAACTGGTGCAGAACCTGCTGATGCGCGAGATCGACGTCGCCCTGACCCTGCAACGCCCGGATCACCCGGGGCTGACCGCCCAGGCCCTGGCCCGCGGGGTGCTGGTGGCGCTGGCGCCGTTGGAGTACTGGCCAGCAGCGGCCCGGGGCACGCCGCTGCCCCTGCAGGAGCTGGCGGGCGCACCCTTGATCGGCCTGTCCAGCGCCGACCCGCTGGCGGCGAAACTCGACGGTTACCTGAAGGCCGTGGAACCGGCGCCCCGGGTCAGCATCGCCGTGCAGACCTACTCCCTGGCCCGGGCCATGGTCGAATCCGGGGCCGGGCTGGCGGTGATCGACCCCTTCACCGCCCTCGGCGCCTCGCCGGCCAGCACCGCGATCCGCCCGCTGATGCCGGCGTTGCCAATCACCCTGTACGCCGTGACCCGCGCGGCGGAGGCGCTGCCCCATACCTTGAGCAGCCTGCTGGAGATCTTTGGTGGGCGGGCGCAGGAGCAGTTGGATCGGTTGATGACCGCAGATTGAGGTTGCCTGTCAGGACGTCATCGCGAGCAAGCTTCGCTCCTACAGAAGCACGCGAAACGTCAGGACCTGCGCCGCACCTGTAGGAGCGAGGCTTGCTCGCGATGAACGATAACGCGGTCTTACAGGACGTAGAAAAAGATCGCCACGAAGTGCAGCAAACTGCCGGCGATCACGAACAGGTGCCAGATCCCATGGGCATGGCGCAAACGGCTGTCCAGGGCAAAAAAGATAATGCCGACGGTGTAGAGCACCCCGCCCGCGGCCAGCCAGACGAAGCCGGCGGGGCCCAGGGCCGCCAGCAGCGGCTTGACCGCCACCAGCACGATCCAGCCCATGACCGCGTAGATCACGATGGACAGGATGCGCGCCTCGGAGCGCGGCTTGATCTCCTGCAGGATGCCGATCAGCGCCAGCCCCCAGACGATCCCGAACAGCGTCCAGCCCCAGGGCCCGCGCAGGGTTACCAGGCAGAATGGCGTATAGCTGCCGGCGATCAGCAGGTAGATGGAGAAGTGATCGAGTTTCTGCATGATGCTTTTCTTGCGGCCGCGCATGCTGTGGTACAGGGTCGAGACGCTGTACAACACCAGCAGGGTGAAACCGTAGATCGCGACGCTGACGATTTTCCACGGGCTGCCGTCGAGGCTGGCCAGCACCACCAGCCAGATCCCCCCGACCAGTGCCGCCACCGCGCCGACCAGATGCGTCCAGGCATTGAGTCTTTCTCCGTGATACATGTGCCACTCACCTCCCAAGGCGGAACATCTGCGCAAGGCTCAGGCCTGTAGCCTGCAAGCACAATGTTTCCGAATAAAGGTATGGACGAAAAAACCTCCAGCCAAGTCATGACCCGGCAGGCACAATCGGATCATTCGAATAAGAGTGCCCATCATGCTGATCGATGAAGAGTTGACCCTGAAAAAGCTCGAGGTGTTTCTCGCCTTCATGCGCACCGGCAACCTGGCCCGGGCCGCCGCCGAGTTGCAGACCAGCAATGTCAGCGTGCACCGGGCGATCCATTCCCTGGAAAGCGCCCTGCGCTGCCCGCTGTTCAAGCATGAGGGGCGCAACCTGACGCCACTGGAAAGCGCCTTCGTCCTCGAAGAACGGGCGCAGAAGCTGATCCAGGACGTGGTCGAAAGCGTGCGCCTGACCCGCGAGGCCGCCGGCTTCTCGGCGGAGCGCTTCAAGCTCGGCGCCCTGTATTCATTGACGGTGAAGACCGTGCCGCAGCTGATCATGGGCCTGAAGCTGCGTCGCAGCGAGCTGAATATCGACCTGATCCTGGGCTCCAACATCGACCTGCTGTACAAGCTCAAGAACATGGAAGTCGACGCGATCCTGGTGTCCCTGGACGACAGCGTCAGCGACCCGGACTGCGAGCAGATCCCTCTGTTTTCCGACGATATCTTCCTCGCCACGCCCGCCGACTCGCCGTTCGCCCAGCAAGCGGAAGTCGACCTCAGCGACGTGCGCGACGCGACCTTCATCACCCTGACCCAGGGCTTCGCCACCCATCAGGACGGGGTACGGGTGTTCAAGCAGGCGGGCTTCGAGCCGAAGGTGGCGATGCAGGTCAACGACATCTTCACCCTGCTGAGCATGGTCAGCTCGGGGGTGGGTTATGCCCTGCTGCCGGGAAGGATTGCCGCGGTGTACGAAAACCGCGTGAAGCTGATACCGCTGCAGGCGCGCTATCGCCTGCAGCAGCATATCGGTGTGGTGTTTCTCAAGGCCAAGGAGCGCGACCCGAACCTGTTGGCGCTGTTGGCGGAGTGCCGGATGTATGCCAATCGGCAGGGCTAGAACACCAGAGTTTCGGTGTGATCATAAGATCGTTATCGCGGGCAAGCCTCGCTCCTACAGAATCACGCAAAACCTGTAGGAGCGAGCGGGCGGCGATCCGACTTGCCCGCGAAGAGGCCAGAAAGCCCTACCCCACCAGCCCGCGCACGATGAAAAACAACAACGAAGGCCCCAGCAGGCACCCCAACCCGGTATGGAAGGTTGCGGTCAGCGCGCCGTAAGGCACCAGGCGCCGGTCGGTGGCGGCAAGCCCCGCGGTCACCCCGCTGACGGTGCCGGCCAGGCCGCCGAAAACCATCGCCGAACGCGGGTTGTCCAGGCCCATCCAGCGCGCCGCCATGGGTGTGCCGACCATCACCAGGATCGCCTTGATCAGCCCGGTGGCGATGGACAGCGCCACCACATCGGAACTGGCGCCGATCGCCGCCCCGGTCACCGGCCCGACGATGTAGGTCACCGCGCCGGCACCGATGGTGGTCATGCTCACCGCATCGCGATAGCCGAAGGCCCAGGCGATGCTGGCGCCGACCATGAACGGCAGCACCGTGCCCAACAGCAGCGCAATGGCGCCGATCATCCCGGCCTTGCGCGCCTCGGTGGCCTGCACTTCGAAGGCCGTGGCGACAATCGCGAAGTCCCGCAGCATGGCGCCGCCCATCAGGCCGATCCCGGAAAACAGCGTCAGGTCCGCCAGGCCCTTTTGCCCGCCGGTGAGCGTGCCGCCGACCCAGGCCAGCACCAGGCCGATGACGATAGCGATCGCCGAGCCGTGCACCCGGCCGAAGGTCAGGTGCTTGGACAGCAGCACCGAGACCCACATGATCACGCCGACGAAGGCGAAGGCGGTGACCAGACCGTTGTGTTCCAGGCCTTTCTCGATCAGATCCCACATATCAGCGCCCCCCTGCCGGAGCCGCGCCAGGGTCCACCGCGGCCGGTTCGGCCGGCAACGGCTCGCCTTTGTTAGTGCGGCTGATCAGGGCAATGGTGCCGCCACACAACACCACCGATCCGATGGCCGCCAGCACCGCCACCGGGCCGCCGTGCAGGGCAGTCACCACGTTCTGTTGCGCGGCCATGGCCACCACCACCGGGATGTACATGGCGCCCCAGAAACCGACGCCCATTTCGCAATCCCGGGTCATGCCGCCGTGCCGGTGCATCCACAGCCGCGCGCAGATCAGCAGGATCATGGCGATGCCGACCCCGCCGACGTTGGACTTGACCCCCAGCAGCACGCCGAGCAGGTCACCGATAATCACCCCTGCCAGCGTACAGATCGCCAGCAGCGCCACACCGTAAATAATCATTGTCGTTGTCCTCAAAGTGCATCGTCGAAGTTGTTGTTCTTGTGCTTCGCAAGCTTGAGCCGGTGTCTAGGGTTGGCGGTCTACCTCCTCACGCAACAGCGCTTGCAGGGTGTCGAGCCGGGCACCGTCGCAGGCGATCACGGTGCCTTGCTCGAACACCCGGCGCGCCAGGGCGGTCAATACCGCCCCTGGCGGCAGTTCGATCTGCAGCCGCACCCCGCGCTCGTAGGCGCTTTGCACGGTGCCGCGCCAGTCCACCACCCGGCACATGTTGAAGGCCAGGTCGTCGCGCAACTGCTCCGGGGTGCGCAGCGGCCGGGCCCGGCTGCCGCTGAGGTAACCCAGGCGTGGCGGACGCAGGGTGACCCCGGTGAAAGCTGCGGCCAGGGCCTGGGCCGGTTGCTCCAGCAGCGGGCAATGGGACGGCACGCTGACCGCCAGGCGTTTGGCCACCCCGACCCCGCAGCCCCGAGCCAGCTCGGCCACCTGGGCCATGGCGGCATCGCTGCCGGCGATCACCACCTGGGTGTCGGCATTGATATTGGCCAGGTACACCGGGTGGTCCGGGCGATGCACCCGGGCCAGCAAGGCTTCCACCGTCGCCAGTTCCAGGCCGAGGATCGCGGTCATGCCATACCCCTGGGGATAGGCCTGCTGCATCAGCTCGCCACGCAGGCTGACCAGACGCAGCGCATCGCCGAAGTCCAGGACCCCGGCCACCACCGCGGCGGGATAGGCGCCAATCGACAGACCGGCCACGTAATCCGCGCCCAGCCCGTTCTCCAGCAGCACCTGGGCATTGGCCACGCCGGCGATCAGCAGGCACAGCTGTACCGCCCGGGTGGTGGCCAGGGCCTGGGGCGTATCCAGGGCCAGGACGTCTTCACTCAGCACCTCGCTGGCCTGTTGCAAACAGGTATCCACCACAGCGCTCTGGGGCAAGCGATGCAGCATCCCCGGCTGCTGCGCGCCCTGGCCCGGAAACACCAGCAAGCTGCTCACGCCACCTGCTCCAGCGGCTGCCACGGATCGCTGACCAGCCGCGCGCCACTGGCGCTTTTCAGCAGCACCCGGGCCGAACTCCCGGCCCACTCGCGCAGGGCCACGGCGCCGTTGGGTACCTGCAATTGCATGTCCACCGGGCAGGCGGCGCCGTCGAGCAAGGCCAGCAATGTCCGGGCCTGCTCCCGACTCATGGGCTGCTCGGTGCGCAGGATCAGGTCCAGGTCGCTGGCTTGATGCAACGCCGGCACACCGCTGGCCAGTTCGAAACCAGCACTGCCGCTGACACCCCAGACCCAGCCGCAGGTATCCAGCGGTGCACGCAGTTGAGCCAGTGCTTGCAGCGCTGGCCAGCCACGATCCGACTCGACATGGCACAGGTCCTCCGGCCGCACCCGACGCTGGATGGCCGCCACCGCCATCAGCGTTGCGTAACGCTGCTCGCGCAACGGCCCGCGCACGCCCACCGCCACCTGCCCCGCCGCAACCAGTGCGCGGCGCACCACCACCGGCTGCCCGGCGGCCATGGCCGCCACCGCCCAGGCCGGGGCCTCGGCGGGCAATTGCCCCGGGGTCAGGCCCCACAGCAGGTCATGGGGCAGCAAGACGCTGGTCATGGCGTTCACCATTGCTCGCGCAACAGTTGGCGGACGCGGCTGGAAGCGCCGCGGTTGCTGGCCCCCAGGCGGCTCGACAGGTCGCGGCCGTGGGCCCGCGCATCGGCAATCGCCTGGCTCAGGCACTGCCGCACCCGGGCCAGATCGTCCGCGGTCGGCTGTTCGATCCGGCTGACTTCCAGGGTCTCCCAGAGCAGGCCGAGGCTGGCATAGCTGTCGATGTCGTAGGCCATGGGCGGCACGCTGGCGGCCAGGGCCTCCAGTTCCTCGACGCTGCGCAGGGTGACCCGCGCCGCCGAGACCTTGCCCATGGCGTGCACCATCACCCCCGGATCGCGCAGGGCGATCAGGCGGTTGGCCTGGTAGCCGTGAGCCAGGAAGGCCCCGGACATGGCCTTGCCCACCAGCAGGCCGATCACCGGGTGCCCGGCCAGCCGCGCCCGGGCATAACTGTCGGCGGCCGCGGCCAGCGCCTGATGGATGCCCAGGGCTTCTTCGCGACGGCCGTAAGCCTGGCTCGGCACGTCGACTAGGGCGATCAGCGCGCGTTTGACGCTCTGCTCGCGGTCGGCCTCGATCGCCTCATCCACCGCCTTGGCCAGGCCCCAGCCTTCCAGCAAACCGACCTCACCGTTGCGCGCCCGGACGAAGGGGTTCTCCGGGTCGGCGACCACCGCAATAAACCGCGCCGCCTGTTCGCCCAGGCTGCCGTCCGCGACCCGCAACGAAGCGGGTAGCCCCTCTACCGTGGTCGCCCCCGCGCTCAGCGCCGCGAACCAATGCAGGCCCCTCAGGGAATGAGCACTCATCAGTGGTCTCCTCGATACAGCTGGCGAACCATCGCCGGGTCGATCTGGGGGCGGCTGTCGAGCCGGGCCAGGCATTGCAGGTAGCGCTCGGCCTGGCGGCTGCGCTGTTCGGCGGGCAGGCCCTGGGCCAATAGCTCGCCGACTTGCTGGCGAATCTGCGCCACGTCATCGGCCACATAACGGTCCGCCAGGCCGCTGGCGAAACGCTGTTCACCGCCGGTCAGGCTCCAGATAAAGGGTCGGTCGCGGGAGTCGTATTCCTCAAGGCCGGCTTCCTGTTCGATCACCTGCGGACCGTTGAGGCCCAGCCGCGCCTCCTGGGTGACCAGCAGGTAGCTGCACAACCCAGCGGCAATCGACATGCCGCCAAAGCAGCCAACGCTGCCAGCCACGATGCCGATCACCGGCTGGTACTGGCGCAGGTCGACGATCGCCGCGTGAATATCCGCGATCGCCGCCAGCCCGAGGTTGGCTTCCTGCAGGCGCACGCCGCCGGTCTCCAGCAACAGCACGGCGCGGGTCGCAATGCCCTTGCGATTGTCCTCGGCCGCCAGCTCCAGGGCCCCGGCAATCTTCGCCCCGCCGACTTCGCCAAGGCTGCCGCCCTGGAACGCGCCTTCGATGGCGGCGATCACCACCGGCAGGCCGTCGATGCAACCCTTGGCGATCACCACCCCGTCATCGGCCTGGGGCACCACGCCCTGGCGCGCCAGCCACGGCGACATGACGCGCTGGAAGGGGTCGAGCAACTCGCGAAAGCTGCCGGCGTCGAGCAAGGCCTTGGCCCGTTGCCGGGCGCCGAGTTCGACGAAGCTGTGCTTATTGAGCAAACGGGCGCTGTCAGTCATAGCCGATCTCCTCGAAGCCCTGTTCCAGACGCAGGCGCACCACGCCGGGGGTGGCGCCGAAATCGTGAATGTCGATGCTCAGCGCCGGCGGCGTCTGGCCGTCGAACATGCGCTCGAACAGGTGCTGCCAGCGCGCCGCGCTGCCGTTGACCGAGGTCTGCACCTGAATGCTCAACTTGCCCGGCTGACCGGGTTCGAGCAGCACTTCCAGGTCGCCCGAGCCGACACAGCCCACCAACGCCCGGCCCCGGGCGGGTGGCCCGGCGGGAAATTCGAAAGACAAGGTTTCCATCACACTGCTCCCTGGATAAAGGCGGCACCGGCGGCGAGCCGGTCGATCAGCAGACAGGCCGCGAGCAAGTCCGCGGCACCGCCGGGCGAGGCGTTCAAGGCCAATAGATGCTGGTCCAGCTCGTGCAGCCGACGGCGCCCGGCCAGGCTGGCGCTGCCACCGGCGTCGAGCACCGCCTGGGCGCCCTGCTGCATGGCTTGCAGGCCCGCCTCACCGGCACGGTAGAGCACGCAGGTGTCGGCCAGGCCGCTCATGATCGCCAGCAGCGCATCGAGCCGGGCGTTCTGTTCGCCATGCCCTTGGGCACGGCTGCGCTGGAGTTGCGGCAGGCCCCGTTGCAGCACCGCCGGGAAGCCCAGCTGGGCTTCTTCGCGGGCGCCGCGCACGCCATAGCGCAGCGCCACTTGCGCGCCGTGGCTGAGGGGCCGTGGCGCGTAACGATCCTCCAGAAGCGCCAGGCGCGCGGCCCGCAGGCTGAGGGCGCCGGCGCTGTCGGCTTGAGGCTCCAGCGCGGCGGCGGCCACCAGCAGGCCCAGGGCCCAGATCGCCCCGCGATGGGTGTTCACCCCGTGGGTGGTAGCGAGCATCGCCGCCTCGCCTTCGCGACCGATACGGCCCAGGGCTTCGCGCAGGGGCAGGCCAACGGTGCCGAATGCACTGGCGGCTTCGGCCATTTCCTTGAACGCCGGCCACAACGACAAGGCCGAGGCATGCATCAGCCCCAGGTGCAGGTCGCTGTGGGCACCGTTGCCGCGACGGTCGACCAAGGCCGGTTTCGGCGACAGGTCGGCTTCGTCGATCAGCGCGTCCACTGCCAGGTCCGCCAGGCGCTCGGCCAGGCTAAGAGGTTGTGTTTGCAGGTTGAAGGCGTGCATTTACCAGCTCCTGAACTTGGCGGGCGGGTTGTACAGGCCACCCGACCACTCCACCAGATCGGCGACGCTTTTCGCCGCCAGCAGTTCGCGGCTGGCGTCGGTGCGGCGGATGCCGAGGTCTTCGGGCAAGGCGATCAGCCCTTCGCGGCGCATCCGCGCGGTGTCTTTCGGGTTGTGGCGCAAGCCGATGGCGGTCACCCCGGCCACCGCCGCGATCATCGCCCGGCGCTCTTCCAGCGAACGCGCCTTGTACAGGTAGGCGATGCCTTCCTCGGTCAGCAGGTGGGTGACGTCGTCGCCGTAGATCATGATCGGCGCCAGGGGCATGCCGCTTTTCTTCGCCACGTCCACCGCGTCCAGGGTCTCGACGAAGGTCGGTTTGCCGCCTTCCTGGAAGGTCTCGACCATCTGCACCACCAGCTTCTTGCCCCGTTCGAGCATCGGTTGCGGCGAGTCGTCGTGGCGCATATCCAGCCAGGCCGGGGTGCCGTGACGCCGGCCACGGGGGTCGTGGCCCATGTTCGGCGCACCGCCGAAACCGGCCAGGCGGCCGCGGGTCACCGTGGAAGAATGGCCATCGCCATCGACCTGCAAGGTGGCGCCGATAAACAGGTCCACCGCGTACTGCCCGGCCAGCTGGCAGAACATCCGGTTCGAGCGCAACGAACCGTCGCGCCCGGTGAAGAACACATCCGGCCGCGCGGCGATGTAGCGCTCCATGCCCAGCTCGGTGCCGAAGCAATGCACGCTCTCCACCCAGCCGCTTTCGATGGCCGGGATCAGGGTCGGGTGGGGGTTGAGGGTCCAGTTGCGGCAGATCTTGCCCTTGAGGCCCAGGGATTCGCCGTAGGTTGGCAGGATCAGCTCGATGGCCGCGGTGTTGAAACCGATGCCGTGGTTCAGCGACTGGACGTTGTGTTTCTCGTAGATGCCGCGGATCGCCATCATCGCCATCAGCACGTGCACCGGCTTGATATGGCGCGGGTCGCGGGTGAACAGCGGCTCGATGTAGAACGGCTTGTCGGCCACCACCACGAAGTCCACCCAGGACGCCGGGATATCCACCCGCGGCAGCTCGCTGACGTCGTCCACCAACTGGTTGACCTGGACGATGACAATGCCGTCGCTGAACGCCGCTGGCTCGATCAAAGCCGGGGTGTCCTCGGTGCTCGGCCCGGTATAGATGTTGCCCGAACGGTCGGCCATGAAGCCGGCCGAGAGCACCACGTTGGGGACCAGGTCCACCACCAGCCGCGCATAAAGCTCGATGTAGGTGTGGATCGCGCCGATTTCCAGCAGGCCGTCCTCCAGCAACTGGCTGATGCGCAGGCTCTGGGTGCCGGCGAAGGAGAAGTCGAGCTTGCGCGCGATGCCGCGCTCGAACAGGTCCAGATGCTCCGAGCGCCCGACGCTGGGCATGATCATGTGCAGGTCATGCAGCTTGCCCGGGTCGGCCTTGGCCAGGGAACGGGAAAGAAAGTCCGCCTGCTTCTGGTTGTTGCCCTCCAGCACCACACGGTCGCCGGGCAGGATCAACGCCTCCAGCGCCGCGACTATCTTGTCGGTGGGCAACACCACGCCATCGGCGAGACCCCGCACCTGCTCGAGACGGCGCTGCTTTTCAGCGCGCCGCCGCGCCCAGCGCGAGTCGGGGGATATTGTTGTTGTCATGCTCACTCCACGGGTTCGCTGTCGTGGCAGCTACCTTAGGAGCGGAGGACGGGGGGCATCAATCAAGCAGAGTGGTGGATCGTTACGGTGAGGGTAATGATTACGCAACCGCTCTCAAGGCGTCGGCTGCTCTTCTTTTACCAATGATGGCTCATAGCCCCTATGCGCAAGAAGTTGCGCACTCGAATGTGGATAACCGTGTGGATACTTCTCTGAAGGCCAAGTAATGCGCTCTATACAGACGAGTGCGCAAGAACTTGCGCAATGCTCAGCCAAAAGTGCGCAACTTCTTGCGCACTTTTGGCCGATCACCTGTAAGTAAATATTTCATAAAGTTCTTAGAACCCCGGAACATATAGCTAAAAACGCTTATGGCACGAACTTTGATAACCACTTCGGCACCCACCGGGCGATTCGTCCCACCGGGCATCTCTATTTTTTCCAGCAAGGAGAGCATCCATGGCAACACCAGCGTACATTTCCATCACTGGCGAGAAAC
>NZ_JBNNVU010000079.1:0-25213 GCF_050280705.1 Pseudomonas sp. NPDC089530
ACCGTTGTGTGGGTTCTTGTATTGTTTGACCTTGCGCGCGCGCTTGGTGCCGGTAGTTTTGGCGGCAACACGTGGCGCCTTAACTTTCGAGTCCGGATCCAGCAGCGCGATGATGTCGCGCAGGGACTTGGAGTATTCACCCATCAGGGCGCGCAGTTTGCCTTCGAATTCCAGCTCGGCTTGAAGTTTGTCGTCTTGGGACAGGTTCTTCAAACGGGCTTGCAGCTCTTTGATGGCTTCTTCTGTGGCGCGGTATTCGTTGATCAGGGACATGGGGATTGCCTTATGTTGAGTGCTGAGTAGCAGGATGACAGTGGCGTAATAATAGTCAGACGTTTTCCCCAAGTAAACAATAAAGCCGGCTTTTATTTAATGTGATTAGAGTATTTAGCAAAGAAGCTGAGTGATGAGTTAAATACCGTGAACGAGCCCGCACGAATGTTTCAAAAAGAATTGTAGGACTATTTCCAAGTGTGACGGCCTTTTCCCCAGGTACCGGGCACAAGCCCTACAGGTGGCTCGGATGAATCGGATTCAGGCGTAACGAATACTGCAGTTTTGCCGCGCAATCGCTAGAATGGCGGCCTTTGCGAAGTTCTGGAGTTTCCCCCTCATGCGCACTTTTCGGTTGGTGATTTCCTGCCCGGACCGCGTTGGCATCGTTGCCAAAGTCAGTAACTTTCTGGCGTCCCACAACGGCTGGATCACCGAAGCCAGTCACCACTCGGATAACCTCAGTGGCTGGTTCTTCATGCGTCACGAAATACGTGCCGACTCCTTGCCCTTCGGTCTCGAAGCCTTCCGCGAGGCCTTTGCGCCGATCGCCGAAGAGTTCTCGATGGACTGGCGCATCACCGATACCGCGCAGAAAAAACGTGTGGTGTTGATGGCCAGCCGCGAATCCCACTGCCTGGCCGACCTGCTGCACCGCTGGCACAGCGACGAACTCGATTGCGAGATCTCCTGTGTGATTTCCAACCACAACGACCTGCGCAGCATGGTCGAGTGGCACGGCATTCCTTATTACCACGTGCCGGTCAACCCACAGGACAAGGAGCCGGCGTTCGCCGAGGTCTCGCGCCTGGTCAAGCAGCACGACGCCGAAGTGGTGGTGCTGGCGCGCTACATGCAGATCCTGCCGCCGCAGCTGTGCAGCGAATACGCGCACAAAGTGATCAACATCCATCACAGCTTCCTGCCGTCGTTCGTCGGCGCCAAGCCTTACCACCAGGCTTCCCTGCGTGGCGTGAAACTGATCGGCGCGACCTGCCACTACGTGACCGAAGAGCTGGACGCCGGCCCGATCATCGAGCAGGACGTGGTCCGTGTCAGCCACAGCGACAGCATCGAAGACATGGTGCGTTTCGGTCGCGATGTCGAGAAGATGGTCCTGGCCCGTGGCCTGCGCTACCACCTGGAAGACCGCGTGCTGGTACACGGCAACAAGACGGTAGTGTTCTGATCAAGAGCGCTGCGATCGAATCCGCCGGGCCTGGACGTGCAAGCGTCAGGCCCGGCGTTTTTCTTTATGGCATGAGGATCGACCGATGAGTGATCCACTGGATAAAGCCACCTCCAAGGCCCCGGCCACTCTCGGTGAGGGTTGCCTGAGCCGCTACGACCCGGATGACCTGACCGCCGAGGATGGCACCGAGTTTCCCGGCGCCGCCGAGCTGTGGCGGCAGTTGCAGCAGGACACTCCGGAAACGGACCCACCCGAGCCCGCTTGAGTTTTATCGTCACGCTGTACCAGCAGACCCGATCATGAGGCGCTGCGCGTCCGCGGCTGGGTGTCCAGCCAGTCGGCCTTGGTCAGTGGCGTGCGCCCTTGCGTCAGCAGGTGTTCGAGGGTGTCCAACCAGTACTGGCGCGAGTCGGAATGATGCATGTCCAGCGGGTGCAGGCCGAGGCGAATCACCGGTGCCTGTCGCCAGAGTCGTTCCCGCTGGCTGCTGACGAGGCGGGAGAGCTGGCGGCGCCAGGCGCTGCGGGCACTCCAGACCAGGCCGGGGGCGGCCACCGGTGAGAAGTCTGGCAGACGGTACAGATGCTGCGGACCACTGGTATAGCGCAGGGGCAACTGGCGCAGTGCCTGGCGCGTGCCCGGGCTCATCAACCAGGCGGGGGCGACGAAGCCCTGCACCGGCCAGTGGTAGCGCTGGAACAGTTCCAGGCCGGCGTGCAGGCGCGCCAGGGCGGCGTTTTCCGAGAGGCGGTAGAACTCGCCTTCCCGGGTGTACAGGCGGCGCATGAACCACTCATGCGGGGTGCGCGGTGGCGGGCTGTCGTCGCAATGGCAATAACCGTGCAGCACCAGTTCGTCGCCGCGCTCCAGGCGGGTGCTGAGCAGGCGGCGAAAGCCGGGATGGTCGTCGAGCGAGTTGTGCCGGTGAAAGTCCGGCACCACTAGCCAGGTCATCGGCACGTTGCCCAGCGCATCGACCGCCTCGACGAAGGGCTGATAGTCGATCCAGGTCTGTGGGGCGACATCGTGCAGGACCAGAAGCACGCTGGGCGTCGCGGACTTAACCATGGGCCAACATCGGCTGCGGGTTGCCGAGGACCGCGCGATAGTGCTCCAGCAGGCTGGCGACCACCCTGTCCCAGGCGTAATGGCGTTCGACATGGCGGCGCGCCAGCTGACCGCGGGCGGCGCAGCCTTGGGCGAACAGCTCCTGCACGGCATCGGCCATCGCCAGCGGGTCGTTCGGTGCGCACAGCAGGCCGCTTTCCGCGGTGACGATTTCCTGGAAGGCCCCGGCGTCCACCGCGACCACCGGAATGCCGCTGGCCATGGCCTCCAGGATCACCAGGCCAAAGGTTTCTTGGTCCCCGGCGTGGACCAGGGCATCGGCGCTGGCCAGCAACCGGGCGAGTTGCGCGGTCGGGCAGAACTCGTCGATCACCGTGACGTTGTCCGGTACCGCGGCCGGCATGGCCGATCCCACCAGCAACAGGTGATAGCGCTTGCCCAGGCGTTGCATGCAGTCGAGCAGGACGGGCAGGTGCTTTTCCCTGGAGCCGCGGCCGGCAAAGATCAGCAGGCGGCTGTCTTCGGCAAGGCCCAGCGTGGCGCGCAGGCCGGGAGTGCGACGGTTCGGATGGAAGGTCTGCAGGTCCACGCCCAGCGGCTGCACATGGACATGGCGCACGCCCAGGTCGATCAGCTTGTCGGCCATGACCTGGCTGGGGGCCAGGACTCGGTCGAAATGGCCGTACAGCTTGCGCACATAGGCTTCGACATTCGGGGTGAGCCAGGGCCCCATGCGGTTGCTGACCAGCAGCGGCAGGTCCGAGTGATAAAAGCCGATCACCGGTACGTTCAGCTGGCGCCGGGCGTCCAGCGCCACCCAGGCGGTGAGGTAAGGGTCGCCGACTTCGATCAGGTCCGGCTGCAGGTCGTGGAGAACATTGCGCCAGGGGGCCAGGCGCAGGGGAAAACGGTAGCCCTTGCCAAAGGGCAGGGCGGGGGCGGGGACCTTATAGATGCCGTCGCGTTCGCTGAGGCGGGCCCCGGGGATCAGCAGGCTGTGGCGGATACCTGGCTGGCGCCCCAGACGGCGATGCTTGGCATCCAGATAAGTGCGCACGCCACCGCTGGCAGGGGCGTAGAACATGGTGATGTCAGCGATATGCACGATGGTCATCCCTCCGATCCGTTGTTCTCCTTTGGGTTGACCCCTATCAAGAATAGATGTTCGGTCGGGCTGCCGTGGCGCTTGGCGAGGCGTCTGGATGAATGGTTTGGCGCGATTGCGGGGGGATGACCGGCACCTGCGCGCAACCCATGGACAGGTTGGCGCAGGTGCCGGCGGGTTGGTGGATCAGATGCGGAAACTGCCGACCAGTTGCTTCAGGCGCGCGGCCTGCTGCTCCAGGTCGGAACAGGCGCGCAGGGTCGACTGCAGGTTCTCCACCCCTTCCTGGTTCAGGGTATTGATCTCGGTGATATCCATGTTGATCGACTCCACCACCGAGGTCTGTTCCTCGGTCGCGGTGGCCACCGACTGGTTCATGCCGTCGATCTCGCCGATGCGCTGGGTCACGCTGTTCAGGCGTTCGCCGGCCTGGTTGGCGATTTCCACGCTGTCCTGGCTGTGGCGCTGGCTGTGGCTCATGGTGCTCACCGACTCGCGGGCGCCGACCTGCAGCTCCTCGATCATGGTCTGTACCTGTTGCGCCGATTCCTGGGTGCGGTGGGCCAGGTTGCGTACTTCGTCGGCGACCACGGCGAACCCACGCCCGGCCTCGCCCGCCCGTGCCGCTTCGATGGCGGCGTTGAGGGCCAGCAGGTTGGTCTGCTGGGAAATGCTGGTGATGACTTCGAGGATCTGCCCGATGTTCACGGTCTTGCTGTTGAGGGTTTCGATGTTGCTGCTGGAGGTGCTGATCATGTCCGACAGCTGGTTCATCGCCAGGATGCTGCGGTCCACCACTTGCTGGCCGTCCTCGGCCAGGCTGCGCGCGTCGCTGGCCTGCTGCGAGGCCTGGGCGGCATTGCGGGCGATTTCCTGGGCGGCGGCGCCGAGCTGATTGATCGCTGCGGCCACGCTGTTGGTGCGGCTGGCCTGCTCGTCGGAGTTGAGCATCGACGAGTTCGAGGCGCTGACCACCCGCAGGGCGACCTCGTTGACGTGTTCGGTGGCCGACGACACTTCCCGGATCGAGCCGTGGATGCGTTCCACGAAGCGGTTGAAAGCGGTGCCGAGCGTGCCGAATTCGTCGTGGTTCTGGATGCTCAGGCGGCGGGTCAGGTCGCCTTCGCCTTCGGCGATGTCCTGCATGGCGCGGGTCATGACGTGCAAGGGCTGCAGCAGCACCCGGATCAGCATGCCCAGCAGGCCGATGATGATGGCCACGGCGATGACGGTGGCGACGATGGCGGAAGCGCGGAATTCGCTGAGCATCGAGAACGCCTTGTCCTTGTCCACGGACAGGCCGATGTACCAGTTCACCGACGGCAGGCCCTTGATCGGGGTGAAGGTGATGATACGAGGCTTGCCCTCGACTTCGATTTCGCTGAAGTCGCCGTTGATGCGCGGGGTGTTCTGCGGATAGGCCTCGCTCAGGCTCTTCATCAGCAGGGCCTTGTCCGGGTGCACCAGGATCTTGCCGTCGGCGCTGACCAGGAAGGCATAGCCCATGCCGTCGAAATCCAGGGTCTTGAGGGTGTCGACCAGGGTCTGCAGGCTCAGGTCGCCGCCCACCACGCCGACGCTCTTGCCGGCGTTGCGCGAGGCAGTGGCGACGGAGATGATCAACTGGCCGGTGGCGGCATCGATGTAGGGTTCGGTGAGGGTCGAGCCGCTGCTGCTTTCGGCGCCTTTGTACCAGGGGCGCACGCGCGGGTCGAAACCGTCGGGCATTTTCGCGTCTGGGCGGATGGTGAAGCTGCCGGCGGCGTCGCCCAGGTACGAAGCCATGAAGGTCGAGGTCAGGGCCTTTTGTTCGAGCAGGCTGGCGACCTTGGTGGATTGCGGGTCGATCGCGATGTTCTGTGCCAGGTTCTCGATCAGCAGGATGCGTCCGGAAAGCCAGGTCTGGATATTGCTGGCGGTCACATCGCCCATTTCATGCAGGTAATTGTCCAGGTCTTCGCGGATGGCGTTGCGCTGTAGGTAGTCGTTGTACAGCGTGAAGGAAGCGAAGGCGGCAATGACGATGAGGGCGGCGGCAAGCAGGATTTTATGGCTGAAGCGCAGGTTTTTGTTCATGGCTTGTGGTGTCCGCTAAGGTCTTAATGTCACGGGCGTGCTCTTATAAAAGCGCGCAAAATGGGCAGGCTTGAAAGTAAGTTGATATTTCCATCGCTCCTTGGGGAATTATCCGGCTTATTTTTCAGTCTTTTCTTGATTCATATCGGCTAGGCAAGGCTAAAGATTAACCATGGGTGACAAAATGCCGGATTCATCGCAACTCGTTATCGGTGCCGATCTCGCGGGGCAACCGATTGCCCAGGCCATGCGCCTGGCAAACCGTCACGGGCTGGTGGCAGGCGCTACCGGGACAGGGAAAACCGTCACCTTGCAACGACTGGCGGAAGCCTTCAGCGACGCCGGTGTCGCGGTGTTCGCCGCGGACATCAAGGGTGACCTGTGTGGCCTGGGCGCCGCGGGCAACCCGCAGGGCAAGATCGCCGAGCGGATTGCCGGGATGCCGTGGCTGAACCACAAGCCCCAGGGGTATCCGGTTACGCTGTGGGACGTCCATGGGCAGTCCGGCCACCCGTTGCGTACCACTCTGAGCGAAATGGGCCCGCTGCTGCTGGGCAGCCTGCTGGAGCTGACCGACAGCCAGCAGTCGGCCTTGTATGCGGCCTTCAAGGTGGCCGACCGCGAAGGCCTGTTGCTGCTCGACCTGAAAGACCTCAAGGCGCTGCTCAACCACCTCAAGGACAACCCGCAGTTGCTGGGGGATGACGCGGCGCTGATGACCACCGGCTCCAGTCAGGCCCTGTTGCGGCGCCTGGCGACCCTGGAGCAGCAGGGCGCCGAAGCCCTGTTCGGCGAGCCGGCCCTGCAACTGGAGGACATCCTGCAGCCGGCCAGCGACGGGCGCGGGCGTATCCATCTGCTCGACGCCAGTCGTCTGGTGCACGAGGCGCCCAAGGTCTATGCGACTTTCCTGCTGTGGCTGCTGGCCGAGCTATTCGAACAGCTGCCGGAGCGCGGCGATGCGGAAAAGCCGCTGCTGGCGTTGTTCTTCGACGAAGCCCACCTGTTGTTCGCCGGCACGCCCAAGGCCTTGCAGGACCGGCTGGAGCAGGTAGTGCGGCTGATTCGTTCCAAAGGTGTGGGGGTGTATTTCGTCACCCAGTCTCCTGGCGACTTGCCGGACGACGTGCTGGCGCAGCTGGGATTGCGTATCCAGCATGGCTTGCGGGCATTCACCGCCAAGGAACAGAAATCCTTGCGCGCCGTGGCGGATGGCTTCCGGCCGAACCCGGCGTTCGACACCCTGTCGGTGCTGACCGAGTTGGGGATCGGCGAGGCGCTGGTCGGCACCCTGCAGGAAAAGGGCACGCCGGAGATGGTCCAGCGCGTTCTGGTGGCGCCGCCGCAATCGCGCATCGGGCCACTGACCGAGGCCGAACGCCGGGCGCTGATCAGCGGCTCGCCGTTGGCGGGGCGCTACGACAAACCGATCGACCGCGAGTCGGCCTATGAAGTGCTGATGGGGCGCAAGGACCTAGCGCCGGAGGCCGTGCCGGGTAAACCGGCCGCCGAAGAGCCGAGCTTCACCGATCGGGCCGGCGAGTTTCTCGGCACGGCCGCCGGCCAGGCCCTGAAGTCGGCCATGCGTCAGGCTGCCAACCAGTTGGGGCGGCAATTGGTCCGTGGGTTGATGGGGTCGCTGCTGGGTGGCAGCAAGCGCCGTTGATCGGCGGCTGGCCGGTCACGCCCGTGGTTTGGCGTGGCTGGCCAGACGCTCCAGGGCGGCGCGCAGATTGGGGTCGGTAATGCCGTTGGCGGTGGCCTGGATGGTCTCGGCGGCGCTGTTCGACAGGTCCAGGGTGTGGCCGGCCGTGCTGCTTTGCACGGTGGGCGGCTGAACCTTGAACAGAATCCGCGTCAGATTGTTGAACTCATTGAACTCCATCAGCTGACGTTGCAGGCGTTTTTGCTGATAACGCAGGCGTGTCGCCCAGTGGCCGTCGGTGACGATCAGCAACAGGCTGCCTTCGCGCCAGGAGGCGACGTGGCAATGTTCGCGCGCGGCCGGTTGCAGCTGGCTTTCCAGCAGGCGCTGCAGATGCGCCAGGCGCTGGGCGTGGCCGAGTATGGCTTTGAGAGGCTTGGCGTCGCGCAGGAGGACGGCGGGAGCTTTGGCCGTGAGAGGGCGAAATGCCATGATCCGACACCTGAAGTTACAGAGCCGCCATGGTAGCAGAAAGCGCTGGTCGGGCCTCGCTCATCGCTGAGCGAGGCTTTCATCTGTTAAATCAAGGGTTAACTTCGTACTCGTCCGGGTTGAAACTGGCGCAAAAGGCCTTATTGTAGGTGGGCCCCGTCACAGCGCTGTACCAGCATCGTGGAATAACGCCACTTTCCTCACCATCGTTTCCGGGTAGAATGCTCGTTCGCATGCGGCCATGAGGGCTGCACGGGCGACTCACGGGGCCGCCCTCCATCCCTATGTGTGGAAGATCCTGCCGATATGTTTGCGCCTTTGTTAAAGAAACTTTTTGGAAGCAAGAACGAGCGTGAAGTCAAACGCATGCTCAAGACGGTACAGATCGTCAATGCCTTCGAAGAGCAAATGGTAGCCCTTTCGGACGATCAGTTGCGCGCCAAGACCGAAGAGTTCAAGGCCCGCATAGCCAAAGGCGAAACCCTCGACAAACTGCTGCCCGAAGCCTTTGCGGTCGCCCGCGAAGCCGGCAAGCGGGTCATGGGTATGCGCCACTTCGACGTACAGTTGATCGGCGGCATGACCTTGCATGAAGGCAAGATCGCCGAAATGCGTACCGGTGAAGGCAAGACCCTGGTGGCGACACTGGGCGTTTACCTCAACGCGTTGTCCGGCAAGGGCGTGCACGTGGTCACGGTGAACGACTATCTGGCTCGCCGCGACGCCAACTGGATGCGTCCGCTCTATGAATTCCTCGGTCTGACGGTCGGCGTGGTCACGCCGTTCCAGCCGCCGGAAGAGAAGCGCGCGGCCTACGCGGCCGACATCACCTACGGCACCAACAACGAATTCGGTTTCGACTACCTGCGCGACAACATGGCTTTCAGCATGGAAGACAAGTTCCAGCGCGAGCTCAATTTTGCCGTGATCGACGAAGTCGACTCGATCCTCATCGACGAAGCCCGTACCCCGCTGATCATTTCCGGCCAGGCCGAAGACAGCTCGCGGCTGTACAGCGAAATCAACAAGCTGATCCCGCGCCTCGAGCAGCACATCGAGGAAGTGGAAGGCGAAGTGACCAAGGCTGGCCATTTCACCATCGACGAAAAGACCCGCCAGGTCGAACTGAACGAAGCAGGTCACCAGTACATCGAAGACATGCTGACCCAGCTTGGCTTGCTGGCCGAGGGCGAGAGCCTGTATTCGGCGCACAACCTGGGCCTGTTGACCCACGTGTATGCCGGCTTGCGCGCGCACAAGCTGTTCCATCGCAACGTCGAGTACATCGTGCAGGAAGGCCAGGTGGTGCTGGTCGACGAACACACCGGCCGTACCATGCCGGGGCGTCGCCTGTCCGAAGGCCTGCACCAGGCCATCGAAGCCAAGGAAAACCTGAATATCCAGGCCGAGAGCCAGACCCTGGCATCGACCACCTTCCAGAACTACTTCCGCCTGTACAGCAAGCTGTCCGGCATGACTGGTACCGCGGACACCGAAGCCTTCGAGTTCCATCAGATCTACGGTCTGCAGGTAACGGTGATCCCGACCAACAAGCCCCTGGCGCGTAAAGACTATAACGACCTGGTGTTCCTGACCGCCGAAGAGAAGTACGCGGCGATCATCAACGACATCAAGGATGGCATGGCCCAGGGCCGCCCGATCCTGGTGGGCACCGCGACCATCGAGACTTCCGAGCACGTGTCCAACCTGCTCAACAAGGAAGGGATCGAGCACAAGGTGCTGAACGCCAAGTTCCACGAAAAAGAAGCGGAAATCATTGCTCAGGCCGGTCGTCCGGGCGCCCTGACCATCGCCACCAACATGGCCGGTCGTGGTACCGACATTCTGCTGGGCGGTAACTGGGAAGTCGAAGTCGCTTCCCTGGAAAACCCGACCCCCGAGCAGATTGCCCAGATCAAGGCCGACTGGCAGAAGCGTCACCAGCAGGTGCTGGAGTCCGGCGGCCTGCAGGTGATCGCGTCCGAGCGTCACGAATCGCGCCGTATCGACAACCAGCTGCGTGGTCGTGCCGGTCGTCAGGGCGACGCTGGTTCCAGCCGTTTCTACCTGTCCCTGGAAGACAGCCTGATGCGCATCTTCGCCTCCGACCGGGTGAAGAACTTCATGAAGGCGCTGGGCATGCAGTCCGGCGAAGCGATCGAGCACCGTATGGTGACCAACGCGATCGAGAAGGCCCAGCGCAAGGTGGAAGGCCGTAACTTCGACATTCGCAAGCAATTGCTCGAGTTCGACGACGTCAACAACGAACAGCGTAAAGTGATCTATCACATGCGTAACACGTTGCTGGCCGCGGACAACATCGGCGAAACCATTTCCGATTTCCGTCAGGACGTGCTCAGCGCTACCGTCAGCGCCCACATTCCTCCACAGTCGCTGCCTGAGCAGTGGGATGTGGCGGGTCTGGAAGCGGCGTTGCAGAGCGACTTCGGTGTGAGCCTGCCGATCCAGCAATGGCTCGACGAAGACGATCACCTGTACGAAGAAACCCTGCGCGAGAAGCTGCTGAACGAGCTGGTGGCGGCGTACAACGAGAAAGAAGACCAGGCCGGTGCCGAAGCGCTGCGCACCTTCGAGAAGCAAATCGTTCTGCGCGTGCTGGACGACCTGTGGAAAGACCACCTGTCGACCATGGACCACCTGCGTCACGGTATTCACCTGCGTGGTTATGCGCAGAAGAACCCGAAACAGGAATACAAGCGCGAGTCCTTCACCCTGTTCTCCGAGCTGCTGGATTCCATCAAGCGCGATTCGATCCGTGTGCTGTCGCATGTTCAGGTTCGTCGCGAGGACCCGGCCGAGGAAGAAGCGCGCCTGCGCCAGGAAGCCGAAGCGCTGGCTCAGCGCATGCAGTTCGAGCACGCCGCCGCTCCGGGCCTGGATCAACCGGAAACGGTGGAAGAGGGCGTCGAAGTTGACGTGGCTCTGGCCTCGGCTCCTGTGCGCAACGAACAGAAACTGGGCCGCAACGAACTGTGCTACTGCGGTTCGGGCAAGAAGTACAAGCACTGCCACGGCCAGATCAACTAAGATTTTCGCCGGACACTGAAATACCCACGCCGCGACCGGCATCAGCCGTCGCGGCGTTTTTCCATTCGCAGCACTGCCTTTTGCGACGGCGGTGCGCATATCACATCAAAGAGGAGCGCATTCATGGCTGTTGGTCTTGGTCCTTTGCCAACGTTGCACCCGGTTGCCGGTTTTGAACTCGGTATCGCTTCGGCGGGCATCAAGCGCCCTGGGCGCAAGGATGTCGTGGTCATGCGCTGTGCCGAGGGTTCTACGGTGGCCGGCGTGTTCACCCTGAATGCGTTCTGCGCCGCTCCGGTGATCCTGGCCAAGCAACGTGTGCAAGGCCCTGTGCGTTACCTGCTGACTAACACTGGCAACGCCAACGCCGGTACCGGCGAGCCGGGCCTGGCCGCGGCCACCCGTACCTGCGCCAAGCTGGCCGAACTGGCGGGCGTCGATGCCAGTGCGGTGCTGCCGTATTCCACTGGGGTGATCGGCGAGCCGCTGCCGGTCGAGAAAATCGAAGGTGCGCTGCAGGCTGCACTGGACGACCTGTCCGTGGACAACTGGGCGGCTGCCGCCACCGGCATCATGACCACCGACACCCTGCCCAAGGGCGCCAGCCGCCAGTTCCAGCACGATGGCGTGACCATCACCGTCACCGGCATCAGCAAGGGCGCGGGCATGATTCGTCCGAACATGGCGACCATGCTCGGCTACATCGCCACGGACGCCAAGGTCTCCCGCGAGGTGCTGCAGAACCTGCTGCTGGACGGCGCCAACAAGTCGTTCAACCGCATCACCATCGACGGCGATACCTCCACCAACGACTGCTGCATGCTGATCGCCACGGGCCAGGCGGCCCTGCCGGAAATCACCGAGGCCAATGGCCCGCTGTTCGCCGCGTTGAAGCAGGCAGTGTTCGAAGTCTGCATGGAAGTGGCCCAGGCCATCGTGCGGGACGGCGAAGGCGCGACCAAGTTCGTGACGGTCGAAGTCAATGGCGGTGGCAATCACCAGGAGTGCCTGGATGTCGGCTACACCGTGGCCCATTCGCCGCTGATCAAGACTGCGCTGTTCGCTTCCGACCCGAACTGGGGGCGTATCCTGGCTGCTGTCGGCCGTGCCGGCGTGGCGAACCTGGATGTGAGCAAGATCGACGTATTCCTCGGCGAAGTGTGCATTGCCAGCCGCGGCGCACGGGCTGCCAGCTACACCGAAGCCCAGGGCGCGGCGGTGATGCAGCAGGAAGAAATCACCATCCGTATCGAGCTGGGCCGCGGCGCTTGCAGCGAAACCATCTGGACCACCGACCTGTCCCACGAGTACGTGAAAATCAACGCGGAATACCGTACCTGATAGACCCCTGATCGCGAGCCCGCTCGCTCCTGCAAGTGTGCTATTCCATGCCGGAGCGGGCCTGCTCGCGATGGAGGCTCCAGGGCCTCCATTCCCTCCTGAAAGGTGCCTGACATGAATCTTCACCTGATCATCGGCGACAAACTCTATTCCTCCTGGTCGCTGCGCGCCGCCCTGGCCCTTGAGCTGGCCGGTGCGACTTACAGCGAAGAAGTGATCAAGCTGAACCAGCCCGACACCCGTGAGCTGATTCTCAAGCATTCGTCGACCGGCAAGGTCCCGCTGTTGAAAACCGAGCACGGCACTATTGCCGACTCGTTGGCGATCGCCGAATACCTGGTCGAGCGTTTTCCCCAGGTCGCCCTCTGGCCCCGTGATGCGGCGGCTCGGGCCCAGGCGCGTTCCGCCTGCGCGCAAATGCACAGCGGTTTCTTCGGGATGCGCGGCAACCTGCCGTTCGACCTGAGCCGCGATGCCGCCCTGTCACCGATGCCGCCCGAAGCCCTGGCCGATATCCAGCGGATGCTGGCCTTGTGGGCTGAGTGTCGCGCGGTGGCCACCGAGCCAGGGCCTTTCCTGTTCGGCCAGGCCAGCCTGGCGGACGCGTTTTTCGCCCCGGTCGCCGTGCGCTTGCGCACCTATCGGGTGGCGCTGCCGGACGTCGACGCCGCCTATGTGGAAACGATTTATCAATGGCCGGCCTTCAAGGCTTGGCAGAAAGCCGGTTTAGAGGAAGCAGTGCGGTGAAACGAGTACATGTGGCGGCGGCCGTTATCCGTGATGCCAGCGGCAGGATTCTGATTGCCCGGCGTGCCGATACCCAGCACCAGGGCGGTCTCTGGGAGTTTCCCGGGGGCAAGGTCGAATCGGGCGAAGCGGTGGAGGCGGCGCTGACCCGTGAGTTGCAGGAGGAGCTGGGCATTCTGGTGACCCAGGCGCGACCGCTGATCAAGGTGCAGCACGACTACCCGGACAAGCAGGTCCTGCTGGATGTCTGGGAGGTCGGCGGTTTTACCGGCGAACCCCATGGCGCCGAGGGCCAGCCCTTGGCCTGGGTGACGGCCCGTGAGCTGGATGGCTACGAGTTTCCAGCGGCCAACCAGCCGATCGTGGCGGCCGCGCGTTTGCCCAGCGAATACCTGATCACCCCGGACGGCCTGGAAACCCCGGCGCTGCTGCGGGGCATGCAGAAGGCTATTGCCGGTGGCATCAAGCTGGTGCAGCTACGCGCGCCCAACGGCTATGACCCGCAATACCGCGACCTGGCGGTGGATGCGGTCGGGCTGTGCGCGGGCAAGGCGCAATTGATGCTCAAGGGGCCGTTCGAGTGGCTGGGGGATTTCCCCTCGGCGGGCTGGCATATCACCTCGGCGCAGTTGCGCAAATACGCCAGTGCCGGGCGCCCCTTTGGCAAGGAACGCTGGCTGGCGGCGTCCTGCCATGATGCGCAAGAGCTGTCGTTGGCGCAGCAGATGGATGTGGACTTCGTGACGCTGTCGCCGGTCCAGCCGACCCAGACCCACCCTGATGCACAGCCCTTGGGCTGGGAGCAGGCTGCCCGACTGATCAGCGGTTTCAACAAGCCGGTGTATCTGCTGGGCGGGCTCGGCCCGGATCACCGCGAGCAGGCGTGGCGCGCGGGGGCGCAAGGGGTGGCGGGGATCCGCGCGTTCTGGCCTTGAGATCCAGCACAAGCCAGCTCGCGGCTACAGGTTATTGAGCCGCGAGCTGGCTTGCGATTGACTCCCTTGTCTCAATCCGCCGTCGGCTTCTTCGCCGCCTGCCACAGAATCTCGGCAATCCCCTGGCGCCTGGCAATCAGGCGCGCAGCCACGAACAGCAGGTCGGACAGGCGATTGATGTACGCCAGGCCGACCCCCGCCAGGGGTTCCACGGCATTCAGGTGCTGGCAGCGGCGCTCGGCGCTACGCGCCAGGCTGCGGCAGACATGGGCCTGGGCGATTAGGCTCGAGCCGCCCGGCAGGATGAAATTCTCCAGTGGTCCCAACTCTTCGTTCCAGGCATCGATGGCGCGCTCCAGGCGTTCGACCTCGGCCGCGTCCAGAGCCTGGTACACCGGCATGGCCAGCTCGCCACCGAGGTCAAAGAGACGGTGCTGGCAAGGGCTCAGGACGTCGATCAGTGCTTGCAGGCCAGGATGTTCGAGCCGCTGTTCGGCCAGCCCGGCCAGGAGCAGTCCCAACTGGCTGTTCAAGGTATCGACTTCGCCGATGGCCTCGACCCGCGGATGGTCCTTGGGTACCCGGCGTCCGTCACCCAGCCCGGTTTCGCCTTTGTCGCCGGTGCGGGTGTAAATCTTCGACAAGCGAAAGCCCATGCTTAGCTCTCCTGTGGGGAATGTTCCAGGGGGGGGGGCTGACTGCCCGCCAGGGGCAGGCGCAAGGTGAAGCAGGTGCCCTGGCCCTGGGTCGACTGCACTTCCATCTGGCCCTTGTGATTGTTGGTGATGATGAAATACGAGACCGACAGCCCGAGGCCGGTGCCCTGGCCGATTTCCTTGGTGGTGAAGAACGGCTCGAAGGTGCGTTTGCGCACGCTTTCGCTCATGCCGACACCGTTGTCCTCGACCTGGATTTCCGCCCAGGGCGGGTTCAGCCGGGTACGCAGGATAATGCGCCCGGGTTCGCTGTCGTCCGTGCGCTGGTGAATGGCCTGGGCGGCGTTTTTCAGCAGGTTGAGCAGCACCTGCTCCAGTTCGTTGGCGGTACCGAGTACCGGCCCCAGTTGCGGGTCGAACTGGCGGACGATGGCCTGGCCCTTGAAGTCGAAACCTATGGTCAGGTCGAAGTCGTTACCGGCGATCTCCACTGCCTGGTCGATCAAGGCTGGCAGGTCGCACGGCGCCATCTGCCGGTTGCTGCGCCGGCTGAAACTGAGCATGTGGGTCACGATCTTCGCCGCCCGGGCGCCGGCCTGCTGAATGCCATCGAGCAGTTGCGGCACCTCGCGGTTCTGCAGGTAATGATTGACGGCTTCCAGCTCGATGCCCAGTTGCTCGGCATGTTCCAGGTTCTTCGGCAGCTCGGGTGACAGGCGCCGGCGAATGTTCTGCACGTTGTGCAGGATGGCCCCCAGGGGGTTGTTGATCTCATGGGCCATGCCGGCGGCGAGGCCACCGACGGAGAGCATTTTTTCCGACTGCACCATCATTTCTTCCAGGGACAGGCGCTGGGTGATGTCGTCGATCCGGATCACCACGCCACGCCCGGCACCGCCCATCAGCGGATAGAACGTCAGGGCGTAATACCGGGCTTCGTCGTCCTTGACCCAGGTGACCCGCTCGACCTTGGTGACCGTATGTTGCTCCACGGTTTCCTTGAGCTGGGGCAGGAACGGTTTGAGCGGTTCGAAGGCGAGAAAGATCGGCTGGTTCAGCGCTTCGTCCAGGCGGGTGCCCGAGAGGGCGCTGGCCTCCTGGTTCCATTGGGTGACGTAGAGTTGTTCGTCCAGGGCGATCAGCGCCGAGGGCATCGAGTCGATGATGCTGTTCAGGTAGTTCTGAAAGCCGGTGAGCTTCTTTTCGATCTTGCTGCGCACCTGGACTTCCAGTTCCAGCTTACGGTTGGTGTGGCGGGTTTCTTCGGCCAGCCCCTGGGCCTGGTCATAGGCCGCCTGGGAATCGTCGCGGGCCCGCTTGAGTTGCTGCTCCCGCGCTTCGATGCGCGACAGCATGGTGTTGAAGGCCTCGGCGAGGCTGCCGATTTCATCGTGATTGCCGCGGGCGGCGCGCAGGGAATAGTTTTCCTCGCGGGTCACTTGCCGGGACAGTTCTTCCAGTTGGTGGATAGGGCGGGTGATCAGCCGCTTGATCTGTCGGGCGATCACCAGCCACAGCAGCACGCTGAAGATCAGGATGCCCAGGCTCGCGGTCAGGGTGCCGGTATAGAAGGCCATCGGCAGTTCGCTGCTGGCCACCAGCAACAGATGGCCTGGAGGCTGGCCGGCCCGGGGCAGGGCGATGATCTGATTGCTGCGAAACTCAGTCAGTTGCCAGGCTTCGATATGCCGATAGCGCTCCGGCAACTGCAGGCGTTCGCCATGTTGCAGTTGGGCCAGGCGGACGCCCTTGCTGTCATAGATCGCCGCGGCGCGCAGCGGGGAGTAGCTGTTGAGCTCGTTGAGCAGTTTCTCGGCGTCTTGTGGCGAGTCCAGCGTCTGGGCGGCCAGGGTCGGGTTGGACACCAGGCGGCCGATGGTCTGCAAGGCTTGCGGCGCCATGCTTTCCTGGGAGATCCAGTAGGCGGCGCTGATAAAGGTCAGGTTGGCGACCAGCAGTACGGTAATCAGCAGGACGAGCAGGGCGGCCAGCAGCTTTTGGCCGACCGGCAGGTTTTCAAGGCGCTGGCGCAATGGCATCGGGGACGTCGCTAGAGGGGAACACGTGGGCAGCGTAGCCGCTGCTCAGTCGCTGGGCAATCCGAGCTGTTGCAGGTGTTCCACCAAGCGTCGTTGCAGGCGGCTGAGGTGCGGCAGGTTCAACTGATGCCGGGACGCGACGTTGCAGGCGTGCCCCAGCAGGTAGCCGATTTCGGTTCGGCGCCGACTGGCGACGTCCTGGTACATGGAGGAGTAGTTGGCGGCGGTCGCCTGGATCACTCGCTCGACCTCTTGTTGCAGGTTTTCGGCCGCGGCGGGCTGACCGCAACGCTCCAGCAGTTCGGTCAGTTCCAGGCACAGCATCGCCACTTCGCAGTGATGCTGCAGCAGGCCACCGTTGCGACAGTCATGCAGGACCGTCAACGGATTGATCGCGCAGTTGAGCGCCAGTTTGCGCCAGAGGCGGGTCAGGATATCCGTGCTCCATTCATGGGGGATGCCGCTGGCGCTCAGGTCATCCAGCCAGAAGGGCGCGGTAGGGTGGCTGGCGTCCCCCAGCCAGGTGTAGCCATGCCCGGCGAACACCACGCGCCAGTCGCCATCGCGAAAGGCGCCTTCGGTGCTGGAGGCATAGATGCAACGGGCCTGAGGGGCTTGGGCGGCCACGGCGTCCTGGCTGCCCAGGCCGTTCTGCAGCAGGATCAATTCGGCGTCGGGCGTGAGGCGCGAGAGCAGTTGGCCCACGGCCCGCTCCGCATCGTAGGCCTTGCAGGCCACCAGCAGGCGGGTAATGGGCTGCTGGCTGTCGACGGTCTCGCCGGGGATGGCATGAAAACTGGCCTGGCCTTGCTCCACCAGGGTCAGCCCACCCGCGGCCTGGTAAGCCTGCAGGCGAGCCTGGTCGCGCAGGATCAGGCGTACCGGCAAGCCGGCGCGGGCCAGGCGTGTCGCCCACAGGGTGCCGAGGCTGCCCGCGCCCAGAATGTGCCAGGTGGTCGACATCAGCGTTGTGCTCGGTTTGGCAGGCGCATGCGCGGCTTGCAGTGAAGGAGGGGAAAGACCCGTTATAATGAGCCCGGATTTTAACCGCAAACCGGGCGTGCTCCAGCTTTATCGAGCGGCGCCCCTTTTTTTTATTGGAGAAATTACATGCCGTCGTTCGACGTGGTATCGGAACTGGACAAGCACGAAGTCACCAACGCCGTGGAAAACGCCGTCAAGGAACTGGATCGCCGCTATGACCTGAAGGGCAAGGGCAGCTTCGAGTTCAAGGATAAGGAACTGACCGTCAACCTGACCGCTGAAGCCGAATTCCAGCTGGAAGCGATGATCGAGATCCTCAAGCTGGCCCTGGTCAAGCGCAAGATCGATGTGCAGTGCCTGGAAGTGAAGGACGCCTACGCTTCGGGCAAGGTGATGAAGCAGGAAGCGGTCCTCAAGGAAGGTATCGACAAAGAGTTGGCGAAAAAGATCGTGGCTCACATCAAGGACGCCAAGCTGAAGGTCCAGGCCGCCATCCAGGGCGAGCAGGTCCGGGTGACCGGCAAGAAGCGTGACGATCTGCAGGAAGCCATCGCCGCCCTGCGCGCGAAAGAGTTCGGCATGCCGCTGCAGTTCAACAACTTCCGCGACTGATTGGATGTTTCGGGAACCTCGCGCGTTTATTGGCGTCCGAGGCCCGCGTAGTGGGCAGAAACGATTGAGCCTTGGTGCGGTCACTCGTTCTGCCCTTGTTTTTTTATACCCGGCAGCCGGGAATCAGGAGAGATAGATGGATTTGAATGCTGAAGTGGACAACCTGGTCAAGGCTTCCCAAGCCTGGATTCCCATGATCATGGAATACGGCAGTCGGGTATTGCTGGCCGTTATCACCCTGGCCATCGGCTGGTGGCTGATCAACAAGCTGACGCACAAGGTCGGCAAGTTGCTGGCGCTGCGCAACGCCGACCAGGCTTTGCAGGGTTTTATCAGCAGCCTGGCGAACATCATTCTCAAGGTGCTGCTGATTGTCAGCGTAGCCTCGATGATTGGCGTCGAAACCACCTCGTTCGTTGCCGCGATCGGTGCGGCCGGCCTGGCCATCGGCCTGGCCTTGCAAGGCAGCCTGGCCAACTTCGCCGGTGGCGTGCTGATCCTGCTGTTCCGTCCATTCCGCATTGGGGATGTGATCGAGGCCCAGGGTATCAGCGGTACGGTCGACAGCATCCAGATCTTCCACACGGTGCTGCGTACCGGTGACAACAAGACGGTCATCGTGCCCAACGGCAACCTGTCCAACGGCATCATCACTAACTACAACCGCCAGGCGACCCGCAGGGTGGTTTTTGATGTGGGCGTGAATTACGAGGCTGATCTGCAAAAGGCCCGTGAGGTTCTGCTGGATCTGGCCAAGGATGAGCGTGTGCTGGCGGATCCGGCGCCGGTGGCGGTGGTTTCCATGCTGGGTGACAGCGCTATTACTCTTTCGCTGCGGGTATGGGTCAAGACAGCGGATTACTGGGACGTGATGTTCCGTTTCAACGAGTTGGCCCGTGATCGTTTGAAAGAGGCGGGTATCGATATTCCGTTTCCACAGCGAGTGATTCGTGTGGTTCAGGAAGCGGCTGCTCAGTAAGTAGTGAAGATATGGGTTGAAAGTTTGATCGAGTGGTCAGACTTTTAATCCATGGTTAGTGAGGTAGGGGCGTAACCAGGTTGTAATAATCACCTTTGGCTGGTCACCTGCTTCCAACAAAAAAGGCCCATCGAATGATGGGCCTTTTTTATTACTCGCTAAGTAACCGCTATTACAAGATCGACAGTGGGTAGTCGACGATCAGACGGAACTCAGCGATATCGCCTTCGGCCTGATCAGCGTTAGCAGTGTGCCAGGCTTGACGAGCGCGGAACGACAGGTCTTTGGCTGGGCCGGTCTGAATAACGTACTTGGCTTCGAGGTTGGTTTCGTGGTGTTTGCCATCTTCGCCATAACCGTAGTTGCGGTATGGGCTGTTAATGTCCATTTTGGTGCCGTCGATGTCCCAGCCTTTTACGTAACGGGCCATGAAGCTCAGGCCTGGAACGCCGTATTCAGCCATTTTCAGGTCATAACGAGCTTGTACCGATTTCTCGCCTGGACCGTTGAAGTCAGAGTACTGAATGGAGTTGGCCAGGAAGATCGAGTCGCCACCGCGGTTGTTGTCACCCACGCCGATGTAGTCGAATGGAGTGTCGCCGTTGACCTTCTGGAAGCCCAAGGTGACGGTGTGCGCCTTCAGGAACGAGTAGGCTGCTGCCAGCGAGTAGGTAGTGTTGCTGATATCGCCAGCTTTGGCTTTGCCGGTATCAGTGGTGCGGTAGATGTTACCGTCCAGGTTGATCGACTGGTCGCCGCCCAGTGGAATGGTGTAGTTCAGGTTGGCGTAGTACTGGTTCCAGACGTCTTCCAGTTTACCGCCATAGAGCGAAGCACTCAGCTCTGGAGTGATCGCATACTTACCACCGATATAGTTCATCGAGTTGGAAGTAACGGCAAGGTTGCTAGAGCTGGCGTATTGAGCGTGCAGCTCGCCATCGCGGTTCATTTCGTCCTGGCTGGAAGCCGAGTAGAAATGACCAGCCTCGAGATCGAGCCCTTCGAGTTCGCTGCTCTGCAGTTGGATACCGCTTGCGGTTTGAGGCAGCAGGCGAGAACCACCTACAGCGAACACTGGGCTGGTGGAAGGCTGCATATCACCGGCTTTCAGTTCGGTTTTGGAAATGCGGAATTTCACTGCTGCGCCGGCTTTGCCGAAGCTGTCGTGGTTATGACCTTCGCTATCGGTGCTCAGGTTGCCCGAACCGGAGTACTTGTCTTCACCATCCAGCTTGATACCCAGGTAGCCGAAAGCGTCAACGCCAACCCCGACAGTGCCTTGGGTATAACCGGACTTGAAGACGCCATGGAAGCCTTGGGTCCAGTCTTTGTCGTCTCGGTTTTTATAGCCAGTCTTGTTGCGGTTGTAGTAGTAGTTGCGAAGCAGCAGGTCGAGCTTGCTGTCTTCAACGAAACCTTTGGCGTCAGCCTGGTTGCCAACGAAAGGTTCGGCCATAGCAACTTGGGTACCGGCTGCAGCTACCGCCAGTGCGATCATGCTCCACTTCATCACGCGCATCGTGATTTGCTCCTTTGGTTTTTAGAAGAGTACTGCCGTCCCACCTGTTTTATTATCTGGGCGGCTCTTTCTTTTTGTGTCGGCGCAAACTTATATCACGCCGACAATGTTGGCGATACTTGCGTATCAGTCCTTTCAGCTTCTTTACGACCCTGTCGCAAAATGCTCGATCAATGTCGCAAATCCGCAGTCCGCATGTATCCGGACTGACAACTTCAGCGCTGTTTTCGAAGGCTTGAACCTGGAACAAAAAGAACTTTGGTCAAGCAATCAAATCTCCATGGGGCAGCCTTGCCACTATTGTTATTAGTCCCGGGGGAGGTTCTTTCCGACGACCTCCCTTGGGACAATGTGGGGATGAATGCAACAAGCGTGCACAAAACGCAAAGGCACCGAGTTTTTTTCGGCGATGGCCCTTCAGGCTGTAAAAACCGCATAAAACAGCGGTTTTAAGGTCGTTTTGTTTGGGCTTGACGTTCCCTGTCTTCCTGATGTTGCTCCCTGAAAAAAAACACACGAGATTCCAAAACGTTACCGGTTCACCCTGACAGGTGAGTAGATTGCGGATGCCCGACGCATTGAGCGTAGACGCCTTGTGTGGTTTTGGTGCAAAACTTTTCTTGATGAGATCCCCTCGTTATCCGGCTGCGGGTGCTCAAGAGGGCACCGGAGATCGCCTCTTTATGCGTTTTTTCCCGGTTTTTCATGGGCTTCGTCCATCCGTGGTGCAATCCGTCGGAAAATGTTCCAGGCCAGGGCGCATGTCACCAGGCGCGAATGCGGAGGCGGGAACTGCGCGGGAGAGCGATGAACGGAAGGGCTTTCGCAGGTATGCTGCCGTCCTGTCGTTTGGCGGGCAGCCGGTCATGGCGTTCGCTAAGCTGAAAATTGATGAGCTGAGCGGGAGTGCGCGCGGTGTTCGCTTTAGATCCACGACTTCAACAAGACACATTGCCCATCGGGGATTTCCCCCTCTGCCGGCTGCTGCTGTCCAACGATTCCAATTACCCGTGGTTCGTCCTGGTGCCGCGCCGGGAGGATATCAGTGAGTTGTTTCAGCTGGATGACGCAGACCAGCAGCAGCTATGGCGCGAAACCACGGCCCTGGCGGAGTTGCTCAAGGACTCGTTCGATGCGGACAAGTTGAATGTGGCGACCTTGGGTAACGTCGTCAGCCAATTGCACATGCACGTGATCGTTCGCAAGCGCGACGACGGAGCCTGGCCTGCTCCAGTGTGGGGCAAGCTGCCCGCCAAGCCCTACAGCGCCGAGCAGGTGGCGGCGATCCGTGAGCGTTTGCGGCTGGTCCTGACCGATGACTTCAAGTTTCTGGAGGGCTGACTCATGAGCCTGGAGGAACGGGTAACCGATCTGGAAAGCCGGCTGGCTTTTCAGGACGACACCATTCAAGCCTTGAATGACGTATTGGTGGAGCAGCAGCGGGTGGTCGAGCGTCTGCAGCTGCAGATGGCCGCCTTGCTCAAGCGTCAGGAGGAGATGGTCGGGCAGTTCGAGGCATTCGAAGAAGAGGCGCCGCCGCCCCATTATTGAGACCGGGCGTGGCGTCCGGGCAATAAAAAACCGCGAGCAGCCTGGCTGCGTCGCGGTTTTTTATTGGGCGCGAATCAGCGACGCGGCAATGCCGCAATCACGTCTTCGGCTTGCAGGCCTTTGTCGCGATTCATCACCGAGAACTCCACGCGCTGGCCTTCTACCAGGACGCGGTGGCCTTCGCCACGGATGGCACGGAAATGCACGAAGATGTCATCGCCGGAGTCGCGGGAGATGAAGCCGAAACCCTTCGAAGTGTTGAACCACTTGACGGTGCCGGTATCGCGATTGCTCATGTCGTAAGTTGGCGCGGTATTGGCCGCAGGAGACGATTTGTAGAAGCTGATAGCCAGGTGCAGAAGGATGGCGATCGCCGCAGTCAGCAGGCTGAACAGGACAGCCGGTTGACCCGCGATAACCGGCATCGGTGCCAGCAGGGTCAAGGTTTGCAATACCACCGCCAGCACCAGAAGCGCGCTGACCAGGTTTTGCAGTTGCTGACGCGGACCTTTGTTCCGGTAGGGGATAACCGGAGCCAGCGCCAGGTTGAGCAGGCCGAAAAAGGCCAGGTAAAGAGCATCGGGTTGTTGCAGGAAGGGAACAGCTTCAGATCGCAGACTAGGGATAAAGGACAGCAGCAAGGCCGCTGCGCCTGTTAGCAGGTGAACGATTTTCAACATTTTAATGAACTCACGTTTAAGACGGATCACAAGGAAGAGCTGAGCGTGCACGGTTCGCTTCTGAACAATGGGAGGCGGTGAGCACGTGCGCGGGATCAGCCTATGCACCGAGGCCGAGAAATAGGCAACAGCGACACGGCCTCTATTTAACAGCAAAGCCCAGGCCTTCTCAAATCAAGCGCCGCAGCCTTGATGAGGGGGAAAACCCCGACAGTCTTGAGGGGGAAGCGGACTATCGGGCAAAGCCTTGTTCTAGAGAGTCCGTGCCGAAAAATGCGGAGCGCCGGCTTTTCAGGCCGGACACAAGGCTCGTGGGCTTTTTTGCTGGCCCTGCTGGCCCGTTCGGGCAATCTGTCGCAGCGCTTCGGGCAATCGTGGGCTGCGGGTGCAGGGTTGTCTTGCTAGAGTGGCCCGGTACCTGATCTGTTGAATTGAATGTGTTAACGGAGATAGACATGGCAATCGATATCGGTATCAGCGCAGAAGACCGCAAATCCATCGTGGAGGGGCTGTCCCGTCTGCTTTCGGATACTTATGTGCTTTATCTGAAGACCCATAATTTCCATTGGAACGTCACGGGGCCGCAGTTCCGTACGCTGCACCTGATGTTCGAAGAGCAGTACAACGAACTGGCGCTGGCGGTGGACCTGATCGCCGAGCGTATCCGCGCCTTGGGTTTCCCGGCGCCGGGAGCCTATTCCATTTATGCGCGGCTTTCTTCGATCAAGGAAGAAGAGGGCGTGCCGAGTGCCGACGAGATGATCAGGCAGTTGGTGGCGGGCCAGGAGGCCGTGACCCGCACGGCCCGGGGCATTTTCCCGATCATCGACAAGGTCAGCGACGAACCCACCGCAGACCTGCTGACCCAGCGGATGCAGGTGCATGAGAAAACCGCGTGGATGCTGCGTGCGTTGCTGAGCGAGCAGTAACGCTGTAGGCCGAATGGCGCCGTTCCCGGCGTCATTCGTCTTTATGGGGCGTCGATCGGGCCAGTTCGTCCTTCTAAGCAAGGGAGCCGACACGGCGGCAGGCCAGGCGATCATGTTTCGGTGGGCTGCGGTCTATCAGTGCCGTCATACGGCTGCACAGGGCCGATTTAATGGATATAATCCCGCTCTTTGCTATATAGCCCGGGCCTTGGCGCGGGTAAGACAGACGTTAAGCAGGCCGAGACGCTCTCAATGCCCATGTACGACTACCAATGCGCTTCCTGTGGTCATCAGTTGGAAGCCATTCAAAAGATCAGCGCGCCTGCGTTGGTCGATTGCCCTGCCTGCCAGGCGCCCGAGCTGAAAAAAATGCTGTCCATGCCAGGTTTCCGTCTCAGCGGTTCCGGCTGGTATGAGACCGACTTCAAAACCGGCGCCAAGAAGAATCTGGCCGGTGGCGACAAAGCTGACTAAGTTGAACGACACCCGCGAGCTCTTGCATTATCCGGTACCCGGGATGCGCAAGGCCTCCCATCGAATTTCGAATTACGAGAAGTGAAACCACTACCATGATGCGCAGCCATTATTGCGGCCAACTGAACGAAAGCCTGGAAGGTCAGGAAGTTACCCTTTGCGGATGGGTCCACCGTCGTCGTGACCATGGCGGGGTGATCTTCCTCGATATCCGTGATCGTGAAGGCCTGGCCCAGGTGGTGTTCGACCCGGACCGCGCTGAAACCTTCGCGGCCGCCGACCGCGTGCGCAGCGAATACGTGGTCAAGATCACCGGTAAGGTGCGCCTGCGTCCGGCCGGTGCCGGCAACGCCAACATGGCGTCGGGCATGATCGAAATCCTCGGTTACCAGCTGGAAGTGCTGAACGAAGCGGAAACCCCGCCGTTCCCACTCAACGAATACTCCGACGTCGGCGAAGAAACCCGCCTGCGCTATCGCTTCATCGACCTGCGCCGTCCGGAAATGGCCGAGAAGCTGCGTCTGCGTTCGCGCATGACCACCAGCATTCGTCGCTACCTGGACGAGAACGGTTTCCTCGACGTCGAAACCCCGATCCTGACCCGCGCCACCCCTGAAGGGGCGCGTGACTACCTGGTGCCGAGCCGCACCCACGCCGGCAGCTTCTTCGCACTGCCGCAGTCGCCACAGCTGTTCAAGCAGCTGCTGATGGTGGCCGGTTTCGATCGCTACTACCAGATCGCCAAATGCTTCCGCGACGAAGACCTGCGTGCCGACACATTGAAAATATCGGGGAAATGCATTGGCTATGCATTAGGTCGACTCTTTATAAAGGCAATCTCTTATTCCGTAAATCTTTGTAAAAACAT